>JBDSFV010000033.1:0-11396 GCA_039919355.1 Luteimonas sp.
GTCCTGCGCCAGCAACATCCGCTCGGTTTCACTGACGACCAAGGTGATATCGGCGCGGGCGATCACATCGAGTTCGGCCACGCGCGTGCGTATGGCGGCGCGCGCCAGCGCCCGATCGCCGGCGAGCTCGGCCGCACGCTGCTCGCGCAGGTAATGCAGGTCGACGCTGTCGAACAGCAGGCGTGCCTGCGGCGCGTGTCGACGCAGCAGCGGCAGGAACTCGCGGGCAACGTAGTGGCGGCAGACCAGCACGCTGTCGAAGCGCGCGCCGTGCTCACGCAGCCACGCCGGTGCCCGCTGCGCGAACGGTGCGTACCAGGCCTCGACGCCGAGCTGCTGCAACTGTTCGCTGTAGTGGCCGGCGTGCGCGCGGTTGGCCGGCAGGAATACGACATGCGCACCTTGCTCGCGCAGCAGGCGCATCAGGTTGACCAGCCGCAGCGAGCCGGAATCGTGGTCCGGCTGCGGCGTCAATGCGTCGATGATGAGGATCTGGCGCTGCGCGCGATGCAGCATCGCGGGCGAGGGCAGCGTTCCGGCTGCCGGTTGCACTGCCAACGCCGCGCGCCGGTGTTCGGCGAAACGTTCGCGATTGCGGACCTGGCAGGCCTTGACGCCACTGCCGGTGTCGGTGCCGGCGGTGGTGCCCTCATCGTGGACCACGCGTGCGGCCGGCTGGTACAGCACGCCTTTGCCGGCGGCGCGGACCGCGAAGGCGAGGTCGGTGTCCTCGTAGTAGGCCGGTGCGTAGCGGGTGTCGAACCTGCCGATCTGTTCGAACAGCGTGCGCGGGATCGCGATTGCCGCGCCGCTGACGTAGTCGGCGGCGCGCAGGTAGGCGAAGCGCGGATCTTGTGGCGATTCGAAGCGGCCGTAGTTCCAGCCGCTGCCATCGGCGAACACCACGCCGCCGGCTTCCTGCAGGCGTCCGTCAGGATACAGCAGCTGCGCGCCGACCAGGCCGGCATCCGGATGCTCTTCGAACGTCTGCAGCAACGCATCCAGCCAGCCCGGCTGCGGCACCGTATCGTTGTTGAGGAACACCAGGACTTCGCCAAGCGCACGCGCCGCGCCGTCGTTGCAGGCGGCGATGAAGCCGCCGTTGCCAGCACGCCTGTGGAAGCGCAGGCCGCTGATCTGCGGCAGCGCCGTCGTGGTCTCGTCACTGGAACCGTCGTCGACGACGATGATCTCGCAACCCGCCCGTGGCGGATGTTCGGCCAGCGCACGCAGGCAGGCGAGCGTATGCGCGAACTGGTTGTAGACCGGGATCACGATGCTGGCGCGTGGCGCCCCGGCGTGCGGCACCGCGAACGGCGTGAATGGCGCGGCCGCAGGCATGTACAAACCAAGCCGGGCCGATGCCGGCCGCGGGCGCAACTGCATCCGGGTGCGTTCCCAGCTGGCGCGCCAGCCGCGCGTCTTCAGGCTGGTGAGGCCGCGGCGGACCAGACCGAGCGCGCGTACGAACAGGAACCGCGCATCGGCCAACGACGACGACATGCCTGTGGAACTCCGGCTGACTGGGGACGGGCGCGCACCGCGGTCGCCGTAGGGTCTGCGCTAGACTCGCCGCTGCGCTGGCACGCGCTGCCATTATCGCATCCCCCGAACGCCTGCTGGCAGGCGCATCCTGATCAACGCCGCCGAGCACATGCCCCGCATCGACTACGACGAAGACGACGACGACGACCGCGACCCGCCGGCACTGGACTGGCGCCGCCGGCTGCTGACCTGGGGCCTGGCCGCGATCGGGCTCGGGCTCGGCTTCCTGATCCCGTACACGCTCTATCTCAACCATCAGGTCGGCGATCGTTTCGGCCAGTTGCGCTGGCAACTGCCGACCCGCGTCTACGCGCAGCCGCTGCAGCTCGCGCCCGGGCTGGCGATGGACACGCAGACGCTGAAGACCGAACTCGATGCCGCGTCCTACCGCGACGATGGCGCCGGCGTGCGTCCCGGTACCTATTCCCGCGACGGCGGCCACTGGCTGATCGCCAGCCGTGGTTTCCACGATGTCGATGGCCTGGTCGGCCCGAGCCGGGTGGAAGTGGTGCTGTCCGGCGGCCGCGTTGCCAGCGTCCGCGACGTGGCGCGCAAGCGCACGATCAAGTCGGCCCGGCTCGACGCCGCGCGCATCGCCACGCTGTACGGGCAGAAGCAGGAAGAACGGCGGCTGGTGCGGATCGAGGAAGTGCCGGAGTTGCTGGTGACAGGACTGCAGGCGGTGGAGGATCGCGATTTCGCCCACCACCACGGCATCGACCTCGGCGGCATGCTGCGTGCACTGTTCGTCAACCTGCGCTCGGGCGAGGCCAAGCAGGGCGCGAGCACGCTTACCCAGCAGCTCGCGCGCAGTGGCCTGCTTGGCATCGGCCAGGAACAGACCCTGACCCGCAAGTTCAACGAAATCCTGTACGCGCTGCTGATCGAGGCGCGCTACGACAAGCGCACCATCCTGGAGACCTACCTCAACCAGGTGTATCTGGGCCAACGCGGCTCGCAGGAGATCCGCGGCGTCGCAGCCGGCGCCGAATTCTGGTTCGGCCGCGACCTGCGCGACCTCAGCACCGAGCAGGTCGCGCTGCTGATCGGCATCATCCGCGGCCCGTCCTTCTACGACCCGCGCCGCAATCCGGAACGCGCCACCGAGCGCCGCAACTTCGCGCTGGCGAAGATGCACGAGACCGGGCTGATCAACGACGCCGAGTTCAAGCGCGCGCAGAAGGCGCCGCTGGCCGTCACCAGCGCACCCGGCAGCCTCGCCGCCAACCGTTTCCCGGCCTATGTCGACCTCGTGCGCCGGCAGCTGGCGCGCGACTATCCCGCCGACGCGCTGCAGGGCGCCGGCCTGAGCGTGATGACGGGGATGTCGCCGGCGGCGCAGGCCTACGCCGAAGGTGCGATCACGAAGACCCTCAAGGCCCTGGACACGAAGAAACGGCCGCCGTTGCAGGCTGGCGTGATCGTCACCGACGTCCATGATGGCGAAGTGCGCGCAGTGGTCGGCAGCCGCGAGTTCGCCGAGCACGGCTTCAACCGTGCAGTCGAGGCACAGCGTCCGGTCGGCTCGCTGCTCAAGCCGTTCGTCTACCTGCTGGCGCTGGCGCAGCCGGGCAAGTGGTCGCTGGCGAGCTGGGTCGACGATTCGCCGGTCACCATCACCCTCGACAACGGCAAGCGCTGGCGACCGGGCAATTCCGAAGGCCGCAGCCACGGCAGCGTGCGCCTGATCGACGCGCTGGCGCATTCCTACAACATCGCAACGGTACGCGTCGGCATGCAGGTCGGGCCGGAGCGTCTCGCCGACCTGATCCGCACGCTCGCCGGCATCCAGGCCACGGCCAATCCTTCGCTGATCCTCGGCGCAGTCGACCAGAGCCCGTATGCGATGGCGCAGCTGTACCAGTTCCTCGCCTCCGACGGAGAGATCCAGCCGTTGCATGCGGTGCGCGGCGTGCTCGACCCGAGCGGCAAGGCGGTCAACCGCTATGACAAGGCGCCGGCGCCGGCGCAGGAAGGCGATGCGATCGCGGCGCGGCTGGTGACGACCGCGTTGCAGCAGGCAGTGGTCGGCGGCACCGGCCGCCGGTTGATCGCCGACGGCCTCGGCCGGCTGCAACCCGCGGGCAAGACCGGCACCAGCAACGACAGCCGCGACAGCTGGTTCGCCGGCTGGACCGGCGACCACCTCGCGGTGGTCTGGGTCGGCAACGACCAGAACCAGCCGACCGGGCTGTACGGCGCGACCGGCGCCATGCGGGTGTGGTCGGGAATCTTCTCGCGGCTGCCGAGCGCCCCCCTGAAGGTCGCCGACAAGGGCCTGGACTGGCAGTGGGTGGCGCAGTCCAGCAGCACCGATGCCGGCTGTCCGGGCGCGCGCCGTTTCGCCTTCGTCGCCGGCTTCGCGCCCGGCTACCAGCCCTGCGTCTACGCCGAACCCGATCCGTACTACCAGCAGCAGCAAGCCCAGGGTGAGCAGCGCAGCGGCTGGCGCGACTGGTTTGGCTGGGGCGACGGCGACGATCCAGCCAAACAGGCGCCGGCACCCGAACAGGCGCCGCTACCGCCACCGCCGCCGGACGAACAATGATGCGCGTGCTTCGAGCCACCCTGATGATTGCCGCATGGTCGCTGGCCGCCTGCAGCACTACCCCGCTGCCGGCGCCTCCCGCGGCGCTGACCACGGCGACGCCGGAAACGATGGTCGCCGCGATCCGCGCCGCCGCCGGTCACGACGACAGCGAACTCGCCGTGCAGCCGCTGCGCGATCCGATGGTCGATGACCTGCGCCAGCAGGCACTGCGCCTGGAAATGTTGCGGCACTACGCCGAAGCTGCCGCGATGCTGGACAAGGCGCTGGCGATGGTGCCGGAAGATCCCGCGCTGCTGCAGGAACGCGCCGAAGCCGCGCTGCTGCTGAAGGATTACACCGGCGCCGAACAGCGCGCGCGCCAGGCCCATGCCATCGGCGCAAAGGTCGGGCCGCTATGCCGGCGACACTGGGCCACCGTGCAGCAGACGCGGCTCGTGGCTGGCGACGCAGCAGGCGCCGCTTCGGCCAAGGTGCAGGTCGACGCCTGCAAGGTTGCCGGCCCGAATCGCTACTGAGATGTCCGAACTCATTGCCAGCAGTCGCGCCGCGCTGGCCGAAGGCGGCACGCTCGCGGACAACATCCCGGCCTTCGTCCCGCGGCTCGCGCAGCAGCGCCTGGCCGAAGCCGTCGCGCACGCGTTCGAGCAGCGCCAGGTGCTGCTGGCCGAAGCCGGCACCGGCACCGGCAAGACCTTCGCGTATCTGGTCCCGACGCTGCTATCGGGGCTGAAGACGATCATCTCCACCGGCACCAAGGCGCTGCAGGACCAGCTCTACCACCGCGACCTGCCGCGGGTGCGCGACGCACTCGGCGTCGGCCTCAAGACCGCGCTGCTGAAGGGCCGCGCCAATTACCTGTGCAAGTACCGGCTGGAACAGGCCAGGGGCGAACCGAAGTTCGCAAACCGCGAACAGGTCGCGCAGTTCCAGCGCATCGTCGCCTGGAGCGGGCGCACGCGCATGGGCGACCTGGCCGAACTCGACGCACTGCCA
Organism: Luteimonas sp.; assembly: GCA_039919355.1. GTDB lineage: Bacteria > Pseudomonadota > Gammaproteobacteria > Xanthomonadales > Xanthomonadaceae > Cognatiluteimonas. The sequence continues at coordinate 5,090 of JBDSFV010000033.1, forward strand.
GAGGATTCGCCGCTGTTGCCGATGGTCACCTCGACTGCCGAGAACTGCCTCGGCAGCGAATGCCCGTTCTGGACGGAATGTTTCGTGGTGCAGGCGCGGCAGCGCGCGCAGTCGGCCGACCTGGTCGTCGTCAACCACCACCTGCTGCTGGCGGACCTCGCGCTCAAGCAGGAAGGTTTCGGCGAGATCCTGCCGGGCGCGCAGGCGTTCGTGGTCGACGAGGCACACCAGTTGCCGGAACTCGCCATGCAGTTCTTCGGTGAAGGCATCGGTGCGCGGCCGCTGGTCGAGCTGGCGCGCGATGCGCTGACCGAATGCAAGGACGTGCAAGGTTCGCTGGCGCTCGTGCAGCAACCGGTGCAGCAGCTCGAACACGCCACCCGCGCATTGCGCGCGGCGATGGAGACGTTGCCGACGCGCGGCACCCAGCAGCGCGCGCTGCACGAAACCCCGGTGCGCGAGGCGTTCGATGCGCTCGCCGTAGCGCTGGCCCACATTGCGCAAACGCTGGCGCCGCTGCGCGAGGCCTCGCCCGGTTTCGATGGCTGCCACGCGCGCGCGCAGGAGTTCGCGGCGCGGCTGGCGCGCTGGCTGGCGCTTTCGGCGAGTTCCGATTCCGGCGAACCGGACACAGGATCGGCTGACGGCGACCTCGATTGCGTACTTTGGTACGAACTGTCACTGCGTGGTTTCCGCCTGCAACGCACGCCACTGGATGTCTCCGCACCGCTGCGCGCGCATCGCGAGCGTTCGCACGCAGCCTGGGTCTTCACCTCGGCCACGCTGGCGGTCGCCGGTGATTTCGGCCACATCGCCACGCGCCTGGGCCTGGACGCACCGACCACGTTGCTGCAACCCAGTCCGTTCGACTGGAACACGCAGGCGTTGTGCTACCTGCCGCCGGCACTGCCGGAGCCGATGTCGCGCGGCTACAACGCCGCGCTGGTGGACGCATTGCTGCCGGTGCTGCGTGCTTCGGGCGGGCGCGCCTTCGTGCTGTTCGCCTCGCATCGCGCGTTGCGCGAAGCCGCTGAGGCATTGCGCGATGGACCGTGGCCGCTGTTCGTGCAGGGCGCCGCGCCGCGGCACATCCTGTTGCAGCGCTTCCGCGAATCCGGCAACGGCGTGCTGCTGGGGGCGGCGAGCTTCCGCGAGGGCGTCGATGTCGCCGGCGAAGCGCTCAGCGTGGTCGTCATCGACAAGCTGCCGTTCGCAGCGCCCGACGATCCGGTGTTCGAGGCGCGCCTGGACGCCGTGCGCCGCGCCGGCGGCAATCCGTTCCGCGACGAGCAATTGCCGCAGGCGGTGATCGCGCTCAAGCAGGGCGCCGGCCGCCTGATCCGCAGCGAGACCGACCGTGGCGTGCTGATGCTGTGCGATCCGCGACTGCTCGGCAAGAGCTATGGCCGCGTGTTCCTCGATTCGCTGCCGCCGCTGCCGCGCACGCGCCACATCGGCGACGTGCAGGCGTTCTTTGCGGCAGAATCGCAACCGATGACGGGCACCGATCCGCAATGAAGCTGCTGGCGTTCGAGACCGCAACCGAATCCTGCTCGGTCGCCGTGTGGATCGATGGCGACGTGCGCGAGCGCTTCGAGCTCGCGCCACGGCGGCATGCGGAGCTGGCGCTGCCGTGGGCCGGACAACTGCTGGCCGAGGCTGGCATCGCCAGGTCGCAACTCGATGCGATCGCGGTCGGCCGAGGTCCCGGCGCGTTCACCGGCGTGCGCCTGGCGATCGCGCTGGCGCAGGGGATCGCGCTGGCGCTGGACAAGCCGGTCATACCGGTGTCGACGCTGGCGGCGCTGGCGCTGCAGGCACCGGCCGAGCGCGTGCTCGCCGCGATCGACGCGCGCATGGGCGAGGTGTATCTCGGCGCATTTGCCCGCGACGGTGATGACCTGGTCGCGGTGTCCCTGGAAGCCGTGGCGAAACCGGATGCGGCGACCATTCCCGATGGCGACGACTGGCACGGCGTCGGTACCGGTTTCGCGGCTGCCGGTGGCGCATTGCGCGCGCATCTGCAGGCGCGGCTGGCGTCGGTCGATGCGGATGCCTTGCCGCATGCCGCCGATGTCGCGCGCCTTGCCGCGCTCGCGTTCGCGCGTGGCGAAGCCATTGCGCCGGATCGGATCGAGCCGGCCTACCTGCGCAACAACGTCGCGCTGACGCTGGAGCAGCAGCAAGCGCTGCGCGATTCGCGCCGATAATCAGATTTACCGGTCGTCGTGCAGCGCGCCGCCCGCCAGGAACTGCCAGGTGCGGGTGACGTGCAACACGTCGATGTTGTCTTCGGTCTTGGGCAGCGGCGGGTACGGCTCGGCGAGCCGGGCGATGCGTAGCGCGGCATCGTCGAGCAGGCGGATGCCGCTGGACTGGATGATGTCGGCGCGCTCGATGGATCCGTCGCGGCGGATCGCGATGCTGATCACCAGCTCACCCGCCAGCCGGCGGCGCCGCGCCTCGTCGGGATAGTTGAGGTTGCCGACGCGCTCGACCCGGTCGACCCACGCGCGCAGGTAGCCCGCCCAGGCGTATTCCCTGGTGCTGGCGGAGACGAACTTGCGCTTGGGGCGCTTGGCGTAGCGCTCCGAGCGCAGGTGGATCTCGGCCGCGAGCCGCGCCATCGCCAGGTCGCGCTCGATCCGTTCGCGACCCTGTGGCAGCGGCGTGGGTTCGACTTGTGGGGTCGCTTCCGGCAGCGGTGCGCGCGCCTGGCCACGATGGCTGCTGATCACGCGCGCCTGCGGTGGCGGCTGTGGCGCGGGCGCCTGTGCGCGCAATTCGCGCGGCGCGACGCCGTCGTCGGGCTTGGGCACGCGCCCGGTCTGGGTGTCGCGGGGGCGGCTGGTCTTGTCGTGCTCGCCGCCGCCCTGGTTGTTGGCCTGGGCGAGGAAGTCGGCCTGCTTGGGCGTGAGCGCGCTCGAAGTCCGGGTGAGGATGACATCGAGCGTCGGCAGCACCGGCGCCGCATCCTCCAGTGCGAAACCGACGCCGAGCAGCAGCATGCCGTGCAGCAGCAGCGACAGCACCATCGTGGCGCTGAGGCGTTCCTTCTCGCCGATCGGCGGGCGCGGTGCTGCGACGGCGGACATCAGGGCGCGGCGGGCCTCACCGGCTGGTCTCCCGGCTGAAATCTGGATTCAATCGCGTCGAACAAGGTTCCGGCGATGTTGAGGCCGTATTGCGCATCCAGCTCGCGGATGCAGGTCGGACTGGTGACATTGACTTCGGTGAGGTAGTCGCCGATCACGTCCAGGCCGACGAACAGCATGCCGCGGCGTTTCATTTCCGGACCGACCTGTTGCGCGATCCAGCGATCGCGTTCGGACAGCGGGCGGCCTTCGCCGCGGCCGCCGGCGGCGAGGTTGCCGCGGAACTCGTCGCCCTGCGGGATGCGCGCCAGGCAGTAGTCGACCGGTTCGCCGTCGACCAGCAGGATGCGCTTGTCGCCGGCGCTGATCTCGGGGATGTAGCGCTGCGCCATCGCCAGGTGGCGTCCGCCTTGGGTCAGTGTCTCCAGGATCACGTTGATGTTGGCATCGCCGCTGCTGGCGCGGAAGATCGAGCGTCCGCCCATGCCGTCGAGGGGCTTCAGCACCGCGTCGCCATGTTCGGCGACGAAGGCCTTGAGCGCGGCCGCCTCGCGGCTGACCAGGGTCGGCGGGCAGCACTGCGGGAATTCCAGCGCGGCCAGCTTCTCGTTCATGTCGCGCAAGCCGCGCGGATCGTTGACCACCAACGCGCCCGCGCGCTGCGCCAGGCTCAGCACCTGGGTGTCATGGACGTAGTCCGGATCGACCGGCGGATCGGTCCGCATCAGCACCACGTGGCCCGTGCCCAGCGCAATCTGTGACGTGTCGCCCAGTTCGTACCAGCCGCCCGGATCGTCGCGCACGACCAACGGCGCCACCCGCGCCTGCGCCGCGCCAGCGCGCACCGACAACCCGCCGGGCAGCACATAGAACAGGCGATGGCCGCGTCGCTGTGCCTCCAGCAGCATGGCGAAGGTTGAATCCTTCGCGATCCTGATCGACGCGATCGGGTCCATCACGGTGACGATATCCAGCGACATACGGCCCATCCACGGCAGAATCCGACGAATGGTAGCAGGGGCCCATGGCCACCAAAGTTTGCGTCAACGCGTTCAGGGACCAGCAGCGGCCAACGGAAACTTGACAGTGCCGCCGTGGACTGGGATATAGACGTTTCGCAGCGACGCCGGCAATCACGAAGCGTCGCGCACAGGGGAGCAGCAATGACGCCAGACGACAGCCGCGCCGGGAGCCTGAACGGCCTCCGCGTGATGGTCATCGATGACTCGAAGACGATCCGCCGCACCGCCGAGACGCTGCTCAAGCGCGAGGGCGCCGAGGTCATCACCGCAACCGATGGTTTCGAGGCGCTCGCCAAGATCGCCGACCACCAGCCGCAGATCATCTTCGTCGACATCATGATGCCGCGCCTGGATGGCTACCAGACCTGTGCGCTGATCAAGAACAACCAGCTGTTCAAGTCGACGCCGGTGATCATGCTGTCGTCCAAGGACGGCCTGTTCGACAAGGCCCGTGGCCGCATCGTCGGTTCCGAGCAATACGTCACCAAGCCATTCACGCGCGAGGAACTCCTCGACGCGATCCGCAAGCACGTCAACTCCTGACCGGGGGATAGGCAATCGCATGGCACGCATCCTGTTGATCGAGGACTCACCGACCGATACGGCGGTGCTTACCCAGTTGCTGGAACGCAACGGCCACCAGGTGCTGGCCTCGGGCAGCGCCGAGGACGGCATCGAGATGTGCAAGCGTGAGCTGCCGGACCTGGTGCTGATGGACGTGGTGCTTCCGGGCATGAACGGCTTCCAGGCCACCCGCGCGCTGTCGCGCGACGGCGCCACCAGTGCGATCCCGGTGCTGATCGTCAGCACCAAGGGCATGGAGACCGATCGTCAGTGGGGCCTGCGCCAGGGCGCCAAGGACTACATCGTCAAGCCGCCGAACGAAGAGGCGCTGATCGGACGCATCAACGAGTTGCTCGGCGTCTGAATGATGGCCAAGCGCAGCAGCGCATTCGAGATCCTCGCCGACTACGAGCGTCGCAGCCTGGCGCATGTCGTCGGCCTGCCGGAACAGCTCGACGCGCCGGGCCTGTGGCGCGGCGTCGGCTACCGGATCGGACAGAAGCGGCTGGCCTCAGGATTCGACGAGGTGGTCGAAATCCTGCCGATGCCGCAGGTCACCCCGGTGCCGGGCGCGCAGCCGTGGATGCTGGGCGTGGCCAACATCCGCGGCAACCTGCTGCCGATCGTCGACCTCAAGCAGTTCCTCGAGGGCGAGCGCACGGTGCTGCACGAGGGCCAGCGCGTGCTGATCGTGCGCCAGCCCGGCGGCGACGTCGCCGTCACCATCGACGAGCTGTTCGGCCAGCGCAGTTTCGTCGAGGAGCAACAGATGCCGGCCGACACGCTGGCCGAAAGCGCGCTGGCCGCAGGTCGTTACGTGCACTTCGTCGACCGGGGTTATCGCCTGGCCGAGGATTCGTGGGGGATCTTCAGCCTGGAACGGCTGGCCCGCACGCCCGAATTCAGACAAGCCGCGGTTTGACCGCGCACCGCAGAAGAAAGCCGAGGTAACACCATGAGCACTGTAATGGACAACGTCACCGGCAAGGGCCGCACCATCGGCAGCAACGTGTGGATCTGGCTGCTGATCGGCTCGCTGCTGGTGTTCGCCGGCAACACCCTGTACGCGACCACCAAGGCCGCGCGCCTGGGTGGCGCCAGCACCTCGGCCTCGAACCTGCAGGTGAACTCGCAGAAGCTCGCCAACCAGGGCCGTGAGGCGGTTGGCGGCAATGCCGATTCGTTCGCCGCGTTCAAGGCGACGCGCAGCCAGGTCGACGACGACATCCAGCTGCTCAATTCGCGGTTCGGCAGCGCGGCCGATGTCGCCGGCCCGATCAAGGCCGTCAGCGACACGTGGGCGCCGCTGGCCAAGAGCGCCGACCAGGTGATCGCCAGCGAGCAGGCGGTGCTCGGCCTGGCCGGAAACGCCGACCGTTTCGGCCAGAGCGTGCCGCAATTGCAGGCGCAGATGGACGAAGTCGTGCGCGCGATGTCGGCAAGCGGTTCGGCCTCCTCGCAGATCTACATCGCGCTGCGCGAAGTGGTGCTCGCCGCGACCATGGCCCGCCGCGTCACTGAAATCCGCGCCGGCGGTGCAGGGGCCTCGATGTCCGGCGATGCGCTCGCACGCGACGCCGGGGTGTTCAACCAGGTGCTCAACGGCCTGCGCCAGGGCGACGCCGC
>JBDSFV010000034.1:0-8269 GCA_039919355.1 Luteimonas sp.
GCCGACGCGGAGCTGGCAGCGCTCCATCAGCGAGAGGATGGTCGCGACCACCTTCTCCTTGCACAGACAGCGGCACGCGAGATCGCGATCGACCGCGCGCCGGAGGCGCGGCAACGCGTGACAGAACTCGACCAGGCGGTGGTACTTGGCGGCGTCGCGGACGCTGCGCCAGCTGGCGTGGTAGCGGTACTGCTTGCGACCGCGCGCGTCGCGACCGCTGGCCTGCAGGTGGCCGCGTGGCTGCGGGCAGATCCACACGTCGCTCCAGGCCGGCGGGATCGCCAGCGTGCGGATGCGCTGCAGGATCGCCTCGTCGCGCACCGCGCTGCCATCGGCCTTGCGATAGGCGAAGCCGTCTCCCGCGCGTTCGCGGCGGATGCCGGGTTCAAGGTCGCTGACGTAGCGCAGGCCGGCATCGGTCGCGGCCTGGGCTGCGGCTTCGGTGGCTTCGGACGGATCCGGCGTGGCGCGCGCATAGGGGCACATGCGCGCGAGCATTCGCGCATTGCCGTCAACGCCGTGCAACGGTTCACCCGGCGTTCGCGCCCGGCATCGCCCTGGTGGCGATATTGTTCGCGCGCTGGCGACGCTGGTTCTAGCCCGCAGCTTCAGGCACTGCCGCGGGCGTCGGCGCACGCGCAAAGCGCCATGCGATCGGCACCGCGCCGCCCAGCAGCAACGCCGCGATCAAGAAGGGCACGCCCGGCAGGTGCAGCGGCGCACGGTCGCTGATGAACCATCCGAACGAGCCGGCGAAGATCGCCGGGCCGATGATGCCGGCGAGGCTGACCAGGCTCATCAGCGCGCCCTGGATGCGACCCTGCACATCGCTTCCGACCTGGCGCGTGATCAGCGCCTGCGTCGCCGGTGCGGCGAGGCCCCAGATCGCGGAGACCGGAATGCCGAGCAGGAACATCCAGCCCAGGTCGGCGAACCCGTAGATCGCGAAGCCGATCACGCCGCAGCCCAGGCCAAGCAGCAGCGTGCGGCGTTCGCCCAGCCATTTCACCATCCGCCCGACCAGCGCGACATTGACGATCACGCTGCACACGCCGACCGCGGCCAGCACCCAGCCGACCTCGCGCGGACCCCAGCCGTACTGGTAGTCGGCGAACAGCACGAAGATGCTCGGATAGACGTAATGCGCGAGGTTGGCCAGGAACACCACCGCCGCCAGCCCGAATACCTGCGGATAGCGCTTGAGCAGCACCACCGAACCGAGGGGATTGGCGTGCGACCAGTCGAACCTCGCAGCACGTTTTTCAGGCGGCAACGATTCCGGCAGCACGAACAGGCCGTAGCAGAAGTTCAGCAGCGCCAGCCCGGCGGCAAACCAGAACGGCAGGCGCAGGTCGATGCCGCCGAGCCAGCCGCCGAGCAGCGGGCCGATGATGAAACCCAGGCCGAACGCCGCACCGAGCAGGCCGTAGCTTTTCGCGCGCCGCTCGGGCGGGGTGACGTCGGCGACATAGGCATTGGCGGTGGTGAAGCTGGCCGAGGTGATGCCGGAAATGATGCGGCCGACCAGCAGCCACGGCAGCGCATTGGCCAACGCCATGAAGCAGAAATCCAGGCCCAGGCCGAGACAGGACAGCAGGATCACTGGACGCCGGCCGTGGCGGTCGGACAGCGCGCCCTGGATCGGCGAGGTCACGAACTGGATCGCCGCGAACACCGTACCGAACACGCCGACCCAGTACGCGGCGTGCGCGGTGTCGCCGCCGACGAAATCCTCGATCAGGTGCGGCAGCACCGGGATGATCAGGCCGAACGACAGCACGTCGATCAGCACGGTGACGAAGATGAAGGCGAGCGCGGCCTTGCGCGCACCGTTGGCGGATGGGGTCACGGGGATGCGTGCGGAGAAGCCGGCGCGCAGTCTAGCGCGGGCCGTGGCCGCCACCCGTCGGAAGGGCCCGCACGTGGCCGTTGCCGTGGGGGCGGCGCGTTTTACCCCACGTTGCCCCGCGACCTCCGGCCTTGCGCTATCGCGCTTTCCTCAGCTACAGCCATGCCGACGCCCATTGGGCGCGCTGGCTGTTGCGTCGGCTGGAGGGTTACCGGGTGCCGTCGCGGCTGGTCGGCAGTGCCGGCATCGATGGCCCGATCCCGGCACGGCTGGGCGCGATGTTCCGCGACCGCGACGAACTGCCCAGCGCCGGCGACCTGAGCAGCACCATCCGCGCCGCATTGAACGACTCGGGTGCGCTGGTGGTGATCGGTTCGCCGGCGGCGGCGCAATCGCTATGGGTCAATGCCGAGATCGAGGCATTTCGCGCCAGCGGTCGCGGCGCGCGCGTGCTGTGCTTCGTCGTCGCGGGCGATCCTGCCAGCCGTGATCCGACCCGCACCTGCTTCCCACCGGCGCTGCTGCAACCCGATGCCGACGGCGTACCGCGCGAACCGCTGGCGGCGGACGCGCGCCGCGAAGGCGATGGCCGCGAGCGCGCCTTCATCAAGCTGGTCGCCGGCTTGCTCGGCGTCGGCTACGACACGCTGGCGCAACGCGAGGCGCAACGCCGGCATCGCAAGCTTGCGGTCGTCGCGGCCGCGTCGGTGGCCGGCATGGCGATCGCGCTCGCCCTGGCGGCCACCGCCTATGTCGCCCGCAACGACGCACAGCGGCGACAGGCGCAGGCCGAGGACATCCTCGGCTTCATGCTCGGCGACCTGCGCACCAAGCTGACCACGGTCGGTCGCCTGGACCTGATGCGCGCGGTCGACGACAAGGCCACCGGCTACTTCGCCACACTCGATCCGCGCGACCTCAGCGACCGCGCGCTGGAGGCACAGGCGCGCTCGCTGACCGGCATCGGCCAGGTGCGCCTGGACGAAGGCAAGCACGACGCCGCGATGGCCGCGTTCGGCGAAGCGCATGCGCGCAGCAGTGCGTTGCTTGCCCGCCAACCGGACAACGGCCAACGCCTGTTCGACCTGGCCCAGGCCGAGTACTGGATCGGCTTCGTGGCATACCAGCAGGGTCGCCACGACGACGCCGGCACCTGGTTCCGCAAATACAAGGACAGCGCCGTGAAGCTCGCGGCGATGGATCCGGACAACTTCGACTGGCAGCGCGAAGTCGCCTACGGTCACCACAACCTCGCCGTGCTGGACGACAGTCTCGGCCGTTATCGGGAAGCCGAGCGCGAGATGCGCGGCAAGCGCGAGCTTTACCGCAAATGGCTGCGACAACGGCCGAAAGACCTGCAGCTGCGTTACGAGGACGCCAACACCGCCTCCTGGCTGGGCAGCATTTCGGTTCGGCAGGGCAAGTTGGCGGACGCGGAGGCCTTCTTTGAAGAGCAGGTCGCCGGCATGCGTCGCAACGCCACCGACGATCCGGCCAACGCGGAGTGGAAGGAATTGCGGATCGATGCACTGATCCTGTTGGCGGACGTGCAGGCCCAGCGCGGGCGCATGGGCGAAGCCCGCAACAGCATCGAGGCCGCTACTCCCCTGGCGACCGCATTGGCGCGACAGGATCCGGCCAACAATGGCTGGCAGGTGGCCCCCGGGATGTGTCGCTGGTGGCAGGCGCAATTGGCGGCGGCGGTTCGCGAGCCGACGGCCGACGCGCTGGCCGCGGAAGCCGCCTCGCTTCTCACCAAGGCCCATGCGGCCGAACCCAGGAACGAGCGCGTGCTGGCCTGGCTGGCCAGGGCGCGCGACCTGCAGGCGCAATTCGCGCTGGCCCGGGGCGATGCGGCATCCGCACACGCGCACCTCGCTGCCGCGCGGGCCCTGATCGAACCCGCATGGCAGGCTGAACGCAACGAAGTGCTGCGGTTGTGGCTGGCCCGGACCCGATTGCTCCAAGGTGAGGCAGCGCAGCAGGACGGGAACGCCGCGGAGGCCACGCTGGCCTGGACCCAGGCGCGGCAATTGCTGCTGACCGATGCCGCGGCTCCGGTTCCGTTCGGCCGGCTCGATCCGCTGGTGCGGGCACTGCTGCACCTCGGCCAGAACGCCGAGGCCGTACCGCATCGGCAACGCCTCGACGCTGCCGGTTATGTCCCACTGCAGCCCTTTCCAGCGGTCGCCCGAGTCGCCACGCAATGAGCGTGCGCCATCGCGTCACCGCACTCGAAACGACGGGCTGCCCGCCCGCGCCCCGGCCCCTGTGGCCATCACCCGAGAGGAGTCACGACCATGCCCAATACGCCCAACATCAACCTCGACGTGCGCAACTCCGCTTCCAGCGAGCCGGGCTGGCACAACGTCCAGGCCTCCAACAACCAGACCTACAGCTATAGCTACTCCGGCGGCGACGACGGCGTCGGCGGCCTGGTCCGCACCTTGAGCCAGGGACGCGACACCGCGCCGATCCAGCTGACCGCCGACCAGCGTTACCAGATCAACAGCTGCAACTTCACCAACGATACCCAGAGCCAGCTCAGCTGGAGCGGCAACGGCAATCGCGCCGGCGCCATCGTCGATAGCAACAGCCAGGTCGAGACCGCCGAATACAGCATCACCGTCACCGACACCGGCAACGGCAACTGCACGATCCAGTGCGATCCCGAGATCCAGAACAAGCCGGGGTGACGGTTTGGCCCGCAGGCGGCGCGCACCTGTGTGCTCCGCTTCGCGGCTCAGCGCCCCGGCGCGGGCAGTTCGGTCGCCGTCTCCGGCTGGCTGGCCTCGTCTTCGCGGAAGTTGCGCGGCAGACGGTTGTGGATCGCGGTCGCGGCGATCGCGGCGTGGCCGACGGCGACGCTGATCTGGTTGAGCGCGCTGACCACGTCGCCGATCGCGTACAGGCCGTCGACGCTGGTCTGCTGCTGGTCGTCGACGACCAGTTCGCGGTGGTCGTCGAGCTGCGCGCCGAGCGCGGCGGCCAGCTGCGACTGCGCGACGACGCCCAGCACCGGATACACACTGTCGTAGCGGCGCGTGCCGCCGTCGCTGAAATCGACGATGCATTCCTTGCCATCGTGCTGCAGGTTCGTAGGCACCGGCAGCAGCACGACCCCGGCGTCGCGCGCCAGCGCCGCGCAGTCCGGCGATGGTTCGCCTGCTTCGGCGCGGATCGCGTCGACCCGGCGCGAGAACGTGCGCAGGAACAGTGCGTGGTGGATGGCAGCGTCCGCCGGCGCATACACCGCGATGCGCTCGTCGCTGGCCTCGTAGCCGTCGCAGACCGCGCACAGGCGCAACACGCCCGCTTCGATCGCCGGTTCCAGCGCAGGTGCGCCGCCCTCGATCGGCGGCATGCGATCGACGATGCCGCTGGCGAGGATGACGTTGCGCGCACGCCAGCTGCCGCCGGCGTCGTCGCTGGCGACGAAGGTTTCGCGTTCGCGATGCAAGTCGGCGATCCGGCCCGGCGTGATGGCGGCGCCGTAGCCCTCGGCCTGCTCACGCAGCTTGCGCAACAACGCCGGGCCGGCGACACCGAACGGGAAGCCGGGGCAGTTGTGGCTTTCCGGGATCCAGCGCGCGCGGCTTTGCCCGGCATCGACCACCGCGATGCGGCGATGGAAACGGACCAGGTAGGTGGCCGCGGTCAGGCCGGCCGGGCCGGCACCGACGATCAGGCAGTCGAGCGGTTCCTCGCTGGCGGGCATGTCGCGCGCGGGCTCAGCGGCCGGGGCCGACGTCGATGAAGCGCAGGAACTCGGCACGGGTGCGCGCGTCCTCGCGGAACGTCCCAAGCATCTTCGAGGTGATCATGCTGACGCCGCGCTTGTGCACGCCGCGCGTGGTCATGCACTCGTGCGCACCCTCGATGACGACGCCGACGCCGCGCGCCTGCAGCACCTCGGCGATGCAGTCGGCGATCTGCGCGGTCATCTTCTCCTGCACCTGGAACCGGCGCGCGTAGGCGTCGACCACGCGCACGAGCTTGCTGATGCCGACCACCTTGCCATCGGGCAGGTAGCCGACGTGCGCCTTGCCGATGATCGGCGCCATGTGGTGCTCGCAATGGCTCTCGAACTCGATGTCGCGCAACACGATCAGTTCGTCGTAGCCGGCGACTTCCTCGAAGGTACGCGCAAGATACGCACGCGGGTCTTCGCCGTAGCCACTGAACCAGTCGCGGTAGGCCTTGACCACGCGTTTGGGCGTGTCGAGCAGGCCTTCGCGCGCGGGGTCCTCGCCGGCCCAGCGCAGCAGCGTGCGGACGGCCTCCTCCGCGGCTTCGCGGCTGGCGCTGTCCGCGCTGTCATTGGCTTGGGGCGGCGGGGCGTCGCGCATGGGCGGGATCCGGTTCGGGGTGGGCGGGCATCCTACTGCAGCGCCGCCACTGCCGCCTGCGCGGCGTGTGCAAAGCCCTGCGGCGTTGGTCCCGGCTCAGCGTGCGGCGGCCGGGACCGACTCGCGACGCAGCGCATCGTCCAGCGATTGCCAGGCATGCGCGACCGCGGGCTGCGCCTGCTGCCACTGCAAGCGCGAGCCGAACCGCGCAGCGGCTTCCCAGCCGCCCTGCAGCTGCGATTCAACTTCGGTCAGCGGGCGTCCGCCGTGGGTGGCGTAGGTGTCCAGGCCGTAGCGGTAGGCCGGCGCATAATCGTGCCAGTCGTGGCCGTCGACGTAGTACGGCATGGTGCGGAAGATCTGCTGGAAATGTCCGAGATCCTGGCGGGTGTCCGCGGCCTCGGAGGCGCGATTGCCGATCACGGCACCGAGCACGCCGCCTGCCGCCGCACCGACCGCCAATCCGGCCGGGCCAGCGATGGCCGCACCGATCGCAGCGCCGGCCGCACCTCCGGCCAGTGCGGCGCTGCCGGCGCCGAGGATGTGGTCCTTCTTCAGCGTGCTCACGGCGTCCCCTCGTCATCGCGTTACCGTGCGACGCTACGACCGTGCATGTTCAGTGATGGTGAATACGCAGCGCCGCCACACCCGAAGTGGGTATGCGGTGTGGAACACCACAGGACGCAAGGTCGCATCAAAAAAAACGGGCCGCCGGAGGCGACCCGTGGAGAGAGAGTTCAGGGATCTGCGATCTACGCCGCGTTGGACGGAGGACACTCCCTTGCTGCCGTGAACCAATGACTGGCAGGCTTCGACGATCCGGCCCTGGCTAGACGCGAGGGCGCTCTTCGGGCCGCGAGCCAGTGGCTCGCAAGCAGGCCCTTATCGGTCCGGCCCCGCGCGGGAGCGCGGGGCGCGCTGAAGCTTACGCCAGTGGCGCGTAAGCAGGCTTCAACGCCCGTCGCGGTCCGCGTCGCCCGGCATCGCACGTTCGATATGGTGCCAGCCGTCGCGCACGGCACCCTTGGCTTCGTTCCACGCCAGGCGCGAGTTCGCCTTGGTGCTGTTCCAGTCGCGCTCGAGCTGCGGTTCCACGTCCTCGAAGCGCTGGCCGCGATACTGCCCATAGGTGTCATAGCCGTACTTGTAGGCCGGCTCGTAGTCGGTCCATTCGCGGCCGGCCGAGTAATACGGCGCGTTGCGATAGATGGATTCGAAATGGCTGTTGTATTCGGTCGGGTTGACGGCTTCGGCGATCCCGCCGCCAGCCTTGGCGCCGAGCGCGCCGCCGGCGACCGCACCGACCACCGTACCGATCGGGCCCGCAACCGAACCCACCACTGCGCCCGTCACCGCACCGGCCACTGCACCTGTACCTTCACCAATGCTGTGGTCCTTCTTGATGTCGCTCATCGTGTCATCTCCTGTCAGGGGGCCGCGCCGTCGCAGCGACGGCGTCAGTGCGCTCACCATAAGAAGCAGAGGGTTGAAGTGTCGTGAAGGTGCGCGCATTCATCGCTCACGCGACGACAATGGTTCATTCAGCGTTCGCGTCCGGCAGCTGCGTCGGCACCAGGACATCCAGCTGGCTTCAGCTGGATGTTGACAACAGCCGCATCTTCAATCCAGACACGCGCGCGGCATGGCGCGCAAGCGCGGCGCGCAAGACTGCTTCGCCGGCGCAGACATGCAGTTCGCGGCGTGCACGCGTGATCGCGGTGTAGAGCAGTTCGCGTGACAGCGCGCGCGCATCCTGCCGCGGCAGCAACAGCCAGACCGCGTCGAATTCCGATCCCTGCGCCTTGTGCACGGTCATCGCGAACGCGCCGCCGTGCGCGGGCAACGCCGCCGGATGGAAGCCGCGGACGCCGTCGCTGCCGCCGGCGAACCAGGCGACGATCTCGCCGTCATCGCCGCGCAGGCACACGCCGATGTCGCCGTTGAACAGGCCGAGGCGATAGCTGTTCTCGTGGACCAGCAGCAGGCGGCCGTGGAAGTACGGCGCGCGCTGCGCGCCCACCAGCGCTTCCTCGATGCGCGCATTCAGCACGCTGGCACCCTGTGGTCCGTC
>JBDSFV010000035.1:0-9773 GCA_039919355.1 Luteimonas sp.
GTCCACAGCGCCTTCATGCGTGCAAGCCCTCTTCGGAGCCGATCAACCGGACGAACGCGTCCTCGAGATTGGCCTCGCCGGTCTGCGCGCGCAGCGCGTCGGCGGTGCCGTGCGCGACCACGCGGCCGCGCGCAATCACCACGATGCGGTCACACAACGCCGCAACCTCCTGCATGATGTGGCTGGAGAAGATCACGCAGCGGCCTTCCGCGCGCAGCTGGCGCAGGAATTCGCGCAGGCCGCGGGTGGTCATCACGTCGAGGCCGTTGGTGGGCTCGTCGAGGATCACGTTGCGCGGATCGTGCACCAGCGCGCGCGCGATCGCGGTCTTGGTGCGCTGGCCCTGCGAAAACCCTTCGGTCAGGCGATCGAGGAAATCCTCCATCTGCAGCGCTGCGGCGAGCTTGCGGGTGCGTTCGTCGATCAACGCCGGCGGCATCCCGTGCAGCTCGCCGAAGTAGCGGATGTTCTCGCGCGCGGTCAGGCGCTTGTACACGCCGCGCGCGTCCGGCAGCACGCCGAGCGCGCGCCGTGCGACTTCGGGATCGGCGGCGACATCGCGTCCGTCGACCAGCACGCGCCCGCTCTCCGGCCGCATCAGCGTGTACAGCATGCGCAGCGTGGTGGTCTTGCCGGCGCCGTTGGGTCCTAGCAGGCCGGTGATCTCGCCGTCGGGGGCTTCGAAGCCGACGTCGTCAACGGCGACCACGGGTGCGCCCTTGCGCTTGCCGGGGAAAGTCTTGCGCAGATGTTCTGCAACGATCATGTCAGGAGTTCCTCGAACGAGCGCGCCGCGCTCATGGTTCCCAGCCATTGAAACTGGTGAACGGTGGTGTGTACGGCAGCGTGCCGAGGCACTTGGCCTCGAGCGACTTCGCGTCGGCATTGTCGATGAACTGCGCGAACAGCTTGGGCATGCAACCGGCGCCGATCACGTTGTGGCCCTGGCCGCGCAGCACGAAATGGCGGCCGTTCGGCAGCGTCTTCGCGACTTCCGCGCTGTAACGCGGCGGCGTCACCGGGTCGTATTCGCCGCTCATCAGCAACGCCGGCACGTTCGAACGCAGCGGCGCATAGAAATCCCGCGGCATTGCGCCCTTCGGCCACACCCGGCACTGGGTGCCGAGGAAGTCGGAGAACTCGTTGCCGAGCAGGGTGCCGGCGTCGTCGGGATTCGCCTTCAGCCCGTACGCATCCTCGCTGCAGATCACCGACAGCTGCATGCCGAACATCATCTGTCCCGACAGCGTGCTGTCCAGCATCTTCGCCAGCGCCATCAGCCCGTCATAGCGGCCTTCCGACGCTAGCTTGAGCTGCAGCGGCAGCAGCGACGATGCCAGCGGCGCATACGCGTACATCCGCATCAACCCGGCGACATGCGCCGGCAGCAACCGCTCCTCGCGCTCCTCGCCGGTGCTGGCGTCGCGGTAGCGCACCAGTGGCGGGTCGGACTTCAGTTTCGCCATCAACGCATCGAGGCGCGAGCGCGGATCGCCGAGCGCCTTCGCGCAGGCCGGGGTCTTGCCGCACTGGCCGAATTGCAGGTCCAGCGCCTGCTCCAGGTTGCGCGCGAAATCGTTGCCGAGGACCAGCGTGTTCGGCGCGACCGAGTCGAGCACGAGCGAGCGCGTGCTGCGTGGATAACGCATCGCATACTGCTGCGCGACGCGGGTGCCGTAGGAGATGCCGACCAGGTTGACCTGGGTCGCGCCGATCGCCTGGCGCACCGCGTCGAGGTCGCCGATCGCGTCGGTGGTGGTGTAGTAGCGCAGGTCGGCCCGTTTCGACAACGTGTCGCGGCAACGCTCGGCGAAGCGGCGCGCGTCCTCGACGGTGCCGATGCTTCCATCGGCGGTGCTCTCGTTGTCGGAAGTCGCAGCGTTGCCTTCGGCGTCCTTGCACAGCAGCGGGTTCGACCCGCCGGTGCCGCGCTGGTCGAGCAGGATCACGTTGCGTTTCCTGAGCACGTCGCGGAACGCCGGCGCCACCTGCGGATAGCTCTCGGTCGCGGCCTGGCCGGGACCGCCGGCGAGCATGAACACCGGGTCGGGCTGGGTCTGGCCGTTGTCGTCGGCCGGGATCCAGGCGATGTTGAGCGCGATCCTGCGACCGTGCGGCAGCGCCGGATTCTCGACCACCGACAGCTTGCCGCATTGCGCCTCGACGCTGGCCGCGCCGAATTGCGGCGCCAGCGTGCACGGCGTGAATGCGATGCTGCCGAGCTTGCGTTGCGGCGCGGGCTTCGGCTTGGTTGCGCTCGTGGCGACGGCTGCGGGCGCGGCGCCAGCAACGTCCCCTGACGAGGGATGGGCGCGGAAATAGCGATAACCGAGCACGCCCGCAAGCAACACCAGCGCGAGGATGAAACGGAGCTTGCGGGACATCGGACAGCTTCCCCAGGCAACAGACAGTCAGGATGACAGGACGCCGCGCCGGATGTGACCAGCGTCCTGCGGCGCGAGCGGTGATGTGGCGGAATTGTAGAGCGGAGCTCTGCTCGGCTGCGCTGCGTCGGGGTGAAGCAGCCGAGCAGAACTCGGCTCTACGGGCGCGCGGCGGAACCTTACTTGCTGCTCACGTACTTCTCGCGACGGATCTGCGGCACCGCGAAGCCGTGGCCCTTCAGCGCCTCGAAGCAGGCGTCGACCATGTTCGGGTTGCCGCACAGGTAGGCGATGTCGGTTGCGGCATTCGGGGCGAATTCGGCGAGGAACTGCTGGACGTAGCCGTGGCGCACGTCCGGATGCGGCGCGGGCGGCAGCTCGCGCGAAAAACATGGCACGAAGCGGAACCGCGGATGGGCCTCGGCGAAGGCGCGGAACTCGTCGCCGTACAGCAGCTCCTGCGGCGTGCGTGCACCGAACAGCAGCACCACTTCGACTCCGCGCTGCGCGATGAGCTGCGCGATCAGCGGCAGCATTGCGCGGTACGGGGTCACGCCGGTGCCGGTGCCGATCAGCAGGTAGCGCTGGTTGGCGTCGGCCGGCATCAGGCAGAAGCGGCCGTACGGGCCGCTGGCATCGATGCGGCCGCCTTCGTCCAGGCCCTCGAACAAGGCCGTCGCCGCACCCCCGGACACGTAGCTGACCGCGATCTCGACCGCTTCGCCCGGACCCATCGCGTGGTCGTGGATGGTCGCCAGCGAATAGCTGCGCCTGGTCGCGGTGCCGTCGGCGTAGTGGAAGTGCACCTGCACGAACTGGCCGGGGATGAAATCGAGCGGCTGGCCGTCGTCGCGGACGAAGGCGAGATGGACAATGCTTGGCGCCAGCATGCGGCGCGACACCAGTTTCAGCGGGAAATGCGTTATGGCCACGGGTGCGTTCGCCGAAATCTGCAACAGGCTGTGGCCGGAGCGCGGCCACGGGGCCGCCTATACTACCGGCATCGCCGCGGCACCTGCGGCAAAAGGTGTGCAATGACCCCCGATACGACCCCCGGCGCGGCCACGTCCACGCGTCCAATGCCGGCGCTGTCGGTGCAGGACCTGCGCAAGACCTACGACACCGGCGTGCAAGCGCTCAAAGGCGTCTCGCTCGACGTGCAGCCGGGCGATTTCTTCGCCCTGCTCGGGCCCAACGGCGCCGGCAAGAGCACGCTGATCGGCATCGTCAGTTCGCTGGTCAACAGGACCTCTGGCGAGGTCCGCATTTTCGACGTCGATCTGGGTGCCGACCGCGATGCGGCGATGCGGCTGATCGGGCTGGTGCCGCAGGAGATGAACTTCAATTTCTTCGAGAATCCCTTCGACATTCTGGTCAACTACGCCGGCTTCTACGGCATCCCGCGCGCGCAGGCGTTGCAGCGCGCCGAAGAGGAACTCAAGTGCGCGCAGCTGTGGGACAAGGCCAGCAGCATGTCGCGCACGTTGTCCGGTGGCATGAAGCGGCGGTTGATGATCGCGCGGGCGATGATGACGCGGCCGCGATTGCTGATCCTCGACGAGCCCACCGCCGGCGTCGACATCGAGATCCGTCGCGGCATGTGGAAAACGCTGAAGGAGATCAACGCCGCCGGCACCACCATCATCCTGACCACGCACTACCTCGAGGAAGCCGAGAATTTGTGCCGCAACCTGGCGATCATCGATCGCGGCACCATCGTCGAGCAGGGCCCGATGCGCACGTTGCTGGCCAAGCTCGATGTCGAGGGTTTCCTGTTCGACATCGACGGCGCCCTGCCGGCGACGCTGCCGCAGATCGACGGCACCGTGCTGGTCGCGGTCGACGACCACACCCTCGACCTGGAGATGCCGCGTGCGATGGATCTCAATCGCGTGTTCGCAATCCTCAACGATGCCGGCATCCGCGTGCGCTCGATGCGCACCAGGTCCAACCGGCTGGAGGAACTGTTCGTGCGCCTGACCGGCGACGACGCCGCGGCGAAGCGCGAACTCGACGGGCAGGTGGCATGAGTACGCAGCCGATCGCCGCCGAGGCCATGAGCGTGGGCCAGCGCAACCGGATCGCGCTCGGCACCATCGTCCGCCGTGAGGTCGCCCGCATCCTGCGCATCTGGGGCCAGACCCTGGTGCCGCCCGCCATCACCATGACCCTGTACTTCCTGATCTTCGGCGGCCTGATCGGCTCGCGCGTCGGCAGCATGGACGGGATCAGCTACATGGACTTCATCGTCCCCGGGCTGGTGATGATGGCCGTGATCCAGAACAGCTACGCCAACATCTCCTCCAGCTTCTTCGGCGCCAAGTTCGGGCGCCACGTCGAGGAGTTGCTGGTCAGCCCGATGCCGAGCTGGGTGATCCTCACCGGCTACGTCGCCGGTGCGGTGCTGCGCGGGTTGCTGGTCGGCGCGATCGTGCTGCTGATCGCGATGCTGTTCACCAAGGTACGAATACCGCACCCGCTGGTCACGCTGTCGACGGTGCTGCTGGGTGCCACGATCTTCTCGCTGGCCGGCTTCATCAATGCGGTCTATGCGAAGAAGTTCGACGACGTCGCCATCGTCCCGACCTTCATCCTCACCCCACTGACGTACCTGGGCGGTGTGTTCTATTCGGTCAAGCTGCTGCCGGGCTGGGCCGAGACCATGACCCACGCCAACCCGATCTTCTACATGGTCAACGCCTTCCGCTATGGCCTGCTCGGCGTCAGCGACGTGCCACTGTGGGTGGCGTATGCGCTGATGCTGGGTTTTGTCGCCGTATTGGCTGCGCTGGGATTGTGGTTGTTGAAACGCGGCGTGGGGCTACGGAGCTAGCCTTGGCTACTGCGTAGGATGGGTTGAGCGGAGTGATACCCATTGTGTTGGTGCGAAAAGCCCCGGGTTTCGCCTGCGGCTCAACCCAGGCTACGAAAGCGCAGGCAGCCGGAAGAATTCGCGCGCGGTCGCGGTGGTCGCGGCCGCGGTTGCCGTAACCTCCTCGCCGCGATCACGCGCCAGTTCCTCGACGATATGCGCCAGGTACATCGGCTCGTTGCGGCGGTGCGAAGGAGCGGGCTGGACCGTGCGCGGCAGCAGGTAGGGCGCGTCGGTCTCGAGCATCAGCCGGTCGGCGGGAATGTGCTGCACCAGTTCGCGCAGGTGCAGGCCGCGGCGCTCGTCGCAGAGCCAGCCGGTGATGCCGATGTGCCAGTCCTGGTCGAGGCAGTCGAACAATTCCTTGCGGTTGCCGGTGAAGCAGTGCACCACCGCCGGGCCGAGCCTGCCGTCGAAGTTCTTCATCATTGCGATCAAGTCGTCGTGGGCGTCGCGCTGGTGCAGGAACAGCGGCTTGCCGGTATCGACGGTGATCTGCAGTTGCCGCTCGAACGCCCGGCGTTGCGCCGGCCGCGGCGAGAAATCGCGAAAGTAGTCGAGCCCGCATTCGCCGACCGCGACCACTTGCGGATGCGCGTGCAGCGCGCGCAGTTCGGCGTCGCATTCGTCGCTGTATTCGCTGGCATGGTGCGGGTGCACGCCGGCGGTGGCGTACAGGAAACCCGGATGCTGTTGCGCCAGCTGCAGGGCCTTCGGCGAGCCTTCGCGCGAGGCGCCGGTGACCACCAGCTGCGCCACACCGGCTTCGCGCGCGCGTTGCAGCACCGCGTCGCGGTCGTGGTCGAAGCTGTCGTGGCCGAGGTTGGCACCGATGTCGATCAGTTGCATGTCGGGGTGACGAAAAGGGATCAAGGCGGCGCAGTCTATAGCCCCCAGGCTGGCGCTCCACCAGAATCGACCGCCTTTTTCGATCCGCGGCAGGACCCATCCCATTTCAGGAGTGTCCGCGTGACGCTGCATATGGATTTCATCGAATACGTCCTGATCGGATTCCTCGCCCAGCTGATCGACGGTGCGCTGGGCATGGCCTACGGCATCACCGCAACCAGCCTGTTGCTGGCCGTGGGACTGCCGCCGATGGTCGCCAGCGCAACCGTGCACGCGGCCGAGTGCTTCACCACCGGCGCCTCCGCGGTTTCCCATCATGCTTTCGGCAACATCGATCGCGCGCTGTTCAAGCGCCTGTTGCTGCCGGGCGTGCTAGGCGCGGCGACGGGCGCCTATCTGCTCACGGCGCTACCCGGCGACTTGGTGAAGCCGTGGATCGCCGGTTATCTGGTGCTGATGGGTGTGGTGATCCTGGTCAAGGCGGTGCGTGAATTCCCGCCGCGGCGGGTGACCACGCACCTGCGCCCGCTCGGCTTCTTCGGCGCGATGGCCGATGCGCTCGGCGGTGGCGGCTGGGGGCCGATGGTGACCAGTACCCTGCTCGCGCGCGGCAACGAGTTCCGCATCACCGTGGGCAGCGTCAACGCGGTAGAGTTCTTCGTCACCCTGACCGCATCGATCACCTTCATCCTGACCATTGGCCTGGGTCACTGGCAGGTGATCGCCGGCCTCGCCGTCGGCGGCGTGCTCGCGGCGCCCTTGGGCGCGTGGCTGGTCCGACATGTACCGATCAAGCCGATGATGCTGTTCGTCGGCCTGCTGGTGATCGCAATCAGTTCACGCACGCTGCTGAAGCATTTCGGTGTGCTCTGAAAAGGCATGCGCTGATAAAGGCATGCACTGGGAATGCTGGCCGCGTTGCGCCGGCGCGGCTAGGCTTGCGCAGTGAATGCGCCCGGCTTCCCGATCGAACTGCTGCTGCCACGGATCCGAGAATCGCTGGCGCGGCATCCGCGTCTGGTGCTGGAAGCGCCGCCGGGCGCGGGCAAGACCACCCAGGTTCCGCTGGCGCTGCTCGACGCCGACTGGATGCAAGGGCGCAGGATCGTGATGCTGGAGCCGCGCCGCGTCGCCGCGCGCGCGGCGGCAGGGTTCATGGCGCAGCAACTGGGCGAAACGGTCGGGGAGACCGTCGGCTACCGCATCCGTTTCGACAACAGGGTCTCGGCGCGCACGCGGATCGAGGTCGTGACCGAGGGCATCCTCACCCGAATGCTGCAGGACGATCCGGCACTTGAGGGGGTGGGCGCGCTGCTGTTCGACGAAGTCCACGAACGCCACCTCGCCGGCGACCTCGGGCTCGCGCTGGCGCTCGACGTGCAGGCCTCGCTGCGCGAGGACCTGCGCATCGTGCTGATGTCGGCGACGCTCGACGGCGAGCGGCTGGCGGCGTACCTCGCTGCGCCACGGCTGAGCAGCGCCGGTCGCAGCCATCCGGTCGAGATCGCGCACTTCCCCGCCCGTCGTGCCGAGGCGCTGGAATTGCAGGCGCGTCGTGCCATCGAACAGGCGCTCGCCGCGCATCCGGGCGATGTGCTGGTGTTCCTGCCGGGACAGCGCGAGATCGGGCGCGTGCAGGACGTGCTGGCCGGCAGCGACGCGTTGCGTGGGATCGCGGTGCTGCCGTTGCACGGCGAATTGACGGTCGAACGCCAGAGCGAGGTGCTGCAACCGGATCGGGACGGCCGCAGGCGCGTGGTGCTGGCGACCAACGTCGCCGAGTCGAGCGTGACCCTGCCTGGGGTGCGCGTGGTGGTCGACGCCGGCCTTGCACGCGAGCCGCGCTACGACCCGAACTCCGGGTTTTCGCGGCTCGATGGCGTCGCGATCTCGCAGGCTTCGGCCGACCAGCGCGCCGGCCGCGCCGGGCGCATCGCGGCAGGCTGGGCGTATCGCCTGTGGCCACAGTCGCAGCGGCTGGAGCCGCAACGGCGGCCGGAGATCGCGCAGGTCGAACTGGCCGGCCTCGCGCTGGAGCTCGCGGCCTGGGGCAGCGCTGCGCTGCGCTTCGTCGATCCGCCGCCGGCGGGCGCCCTGGCCGCCGCGCGCGACCTGCTGCAGCGGCTCGGTGCGATCGATGCCGCGCATGCCCTCACGCCGTCCGGGCGACGCATGCTCGCGCTCGGCACGCATCCACGGCTGGCGGCGATGCTGCTGGCGCCGGAGGACGCCAACGAACGCGCGCTGGCCTGCGATCTTGCCGCGTTGCTCGAAGCGCGCGATCCGTTGCGGTCACGCAGCGACGCGTTGGCAGAGCGCTGGCAGGCGCTGGCAGCATTCCGCGGCGGCCGCACGCCGCAGGATGCGAACCGGTCCGCATTGGCGGCGATCGATGCTGCCGCGAAACAATGGCGACGACGCCTGCGGCTGGACGCCGCGCCGCCTGCGGTCGCGCCGGCGCACTTGCTCGGCGACCTCCTGCTGCATGCATTCCCCGACCGCATCGCGCGCCAGCACACGACCGATCCACGTCGCTACCAGCTCGCCAACGGCCGCATGGCACGGCTGTTCGACGACAGTGCGCTGTTCGGCGAGCGCTGGATTGTCGCCAGCGAACTGCGCTTCGAGGCCAGGGACGCACTGCTGCTGCGCGGCGCGCCGCTGGACGAGGCGCGCTTGCAGCGCGAGTTCCCGCAGCGTTTCGTCGAAGAGGATGTCGTGCGCTGGGACGCGACACGGCGCGCGCTGGTGGCGCAGCGCGAACGGCGATTCGATGCGATCGTGCTGAACGTGAAACCCGCTGGCCATGTCGACCCCGCACTGGCCACACGCGCATTGACCGATGCCGTGCGCGAACTGGGCTTGGACGTGCTGCCGTGGAGCGAGCCATTGTCGCAATGGCGCGCGCGCGTGGTTTCCCTGCGACAGTGGATGCCGGAGCTCGGACTGCCAGACCTGTCCGATGCCGCATTGCGGGCAACACTGGACGACTGGCTGTTGCCGGCGTTCGCCGGCAAGACCCGACTCGACGCCGTGGGCAGCGACGAACTCGCCGAGGCATTGAAGTCGAAACTCGACTGGGGCCTGCGCCAGCGCATCGACCAGCTCGCTCCGACCCGGGTCGTGGTGCCCTCGGGCATGGAACGGCGGATCGACTATGCGCTCGACGCGGAAGGCAACCCCGTGGCGCCGGTGCTGGCGGTGAAACTGCAGGAACTGTTCGGACTCGGCGATACGCCGCGCATCGCCGACGGCCGCGTGCCGCTGACCCTGCACCTGCTGTCGCCGGCCGGGCGCCCGTTGCAGGTCACGCAGGACCTGCATGGTTTCTGGGAACGCACCTGGCCCGAAGTGCGCAAGGAGATGAAGGGCCGCTACCCGAAGCATCCCTGGCCCGAGGATCCGTGGAACGCGACCGCCACCCATCGTGCCAAGCCGCGCGGCTCGTAACCATTCAGGCTGGTGTCATTGCACTCACGCGTCTTGAACATCGCGCTGCCGACACTGCACGCCTGTTTGCGGCCGAAGGAAACACATCATGAGGAACACACTGACGACGTTGCCGGAACGCGCGTTGCAGCTCGCCACCCAGGTCGGCGGCGGGATCAGGGATGCGGTGCCGGACAAGGCGATCAAGTGGATCGAGACCGGTGCGGCGCTGGGTGCAT
>JBDSFV010000036.1:0-11573 GCA_039919355.1 Luteimonas sp.
GAGGGCGTCATTGATGCCGTCCACTTTCGCGATTTCCGCTTCGCCGGCGGCTTTCAGGCCGACCAGGCCGCCGAAATGCTTGAGCAGGCTGGCCCGCCGGCGCGGTCCGATGCCGGGAATATCTTCGAGTTTGCTGGTCATACGGGCCTTCTGGCGGCGCCCGCGGTGGCCGGTGATGGCGAAGCGGTGGGCCTCGTCGCGCACCTGCTGGACCAGTTGCAGGCCGGGCGATTCCGGTCCGGGACGCAGCTCGCGTCCGTCCGGCAGCAACAATGTCTCGTGGCCGGGACGGCGTGCCTCGCCCTTGGCGACGCCGACCAGCGTGACGCCGGCAACACCAAGGTCGGCCATGACTCCGCGCGCCTGGGCCAGCTGGCCCTTGCCACCGTCGATCAACAGCACATCCGGCAGCACCCCGTCCTCTTCCACCGCACGGCGGAAACGGCGGTCCAGCGCCTGGTGCATCGCGGCGTAGTCGTCGCCGGGTTCGATGCCGGCGATGTTGTAACGTCGGTACTGGCTGCGCACCGGTCCCTGCACATCGAACACCACGCACGAGGCCACGGTCGCCTCGCCCATGGTGTGGCTGATGTCGAAGCATTCGATCCGCGCCGGAATAGTTGCCAGCCCCAGCAGCTCGCGCAGCGCCTCGCCGCGGGCCTGCTGGCTGGCGTGGCTGGACAGTTCGATCGCCAGCGCCAGCTCGGCATTGCGCCGGACCAGGTCGACATAGCCGGCGCGCTCGCCGCGCACGTTGCACTTTAGCTGGATGCGGTGGCCGGCGGTCCCGCTCAGCGCCTGTTCCACCAATTGCCGGTCGGGGATGTCGCGATCGAGCACGATCTCGCGCGGCGGTGGCTGCTCGGCGTAGTACTGCGAGACGAAAGCGGCAAGCACTTCCGCGGCATTGTCGACGCCGTTGGTCTTCGGGAAGAAGGCGCGGGTGCCGAGGTTGCGGCCGTCGCGGAAGGCGAGCAGCAGCACGCAGGCGTTGCTGCCCTGGATGGCGCAGGCCAGCACGTCGAGGTCGGCGGCGCGGCCGTCGACGTACTGGCGCGCCTGCAGCTTGCGGATCGCAGCGATCAGGTCGCGGATGCGCGCGGCTTCCTCGAAGTCCAGGCGCGCGCTGGCGACGGCCATCGCCTGGTCGAGTTCGTTGGTGAGTTCGTCGCTGCGGCCGTCGAGGAAAAGGCCGACACGGCGCACGGATTCGGCGTAGTCACGCGCCGGCACCAAGCCGACGCAGGGCGCGCTGCAACGGCCGATCTGGTACTGCAGGCACGGCCGCGAGCGGTTGCGGAACACGCTGTCGTCGCAGCTGCGC
Source organism: Luteimonas sp. (assembly GCA_039919355.1). Lineage (GTDB taxonomy): Bacteria > Pseudomonadota > Gammaproteobacteria > Xanthomonadales > Xanthomonadaceae > Cognatiluteimonas. The sequence goes on from JBDSFV010000036.1 coordinate 1,325, forward strand.
AGGCGGAACAGCCGATGCATCAGGCTGAGCGTCTCGCGCACCGCGCCGACCCCGGGATACGGGCCGAAGTAACGGCCGGGAATCGCGCGCGCGCCGCGATGCAGCGCCAGCCGCGGCCACGCCTCCTGCGTCAGCAGCACGTAGGGATAGCTCTTGTCGTCGCGCAGCAGCACGTTGTAGCGCGGTTGCGACGACTTGATCAGCTGGTTCTCCAGCAGCAGCGCCTCGACCTCGGTGCGGGTGACCGTGACCTCCATGCGCGCGACCTGCGCCAGCATCGCCATGGTCCGCGCCGGCTTGGGCGTTGCGCTGAAGTAGCTTGCGACACGCTTGCGCAGCGCCCCTGCCTTGCCGACGTAGAGCACGTTGCCGTCCGCGGCGAACATCCGGTACACGCCGGGGGCGGTGCTGAGACCGCGGACGAAGGCCTTGCCGTCGAAGGTCCCGGGCGTATTTTCCGTCATTCGCCGATGGGCACGTGGCGCAGCGCGCCGCTGTGCGTATCCAGGCGCAGCACGGCGTGGGCATCGGTGTCGGCGATCCAGACCACGCCGCTCGCCACCGCGAGGCCGCAGGGCCCATGCAGCCGCTGTTGCAACGGATAAGTGCCGAGTTCACCGCCGCCCAGACGCAGTGTGCGCAGCAGGTCGTTGCCGCAATCGGCGATCCACAGCACCGGCGCATCCGGATCCAGCGCGATCGCCTGCGGATCCTGCAAACGCGCGTCGCTACGTGCGCCGTCGGTGCGGCCGTAGTTCCATGGATCCTGCCCGACCAGCGTCGACACCCGGTTGCTGCGTACGTTGAGGGTGCGGATGGCCGAGCCGACCCCATCGCAGACATAGACCATCTGCTGCACGGCGGCGAGCGCCACCGGTTCGGCGAACGCCGCCTCGGCGCCGATGCCATCACGGACCGCGAGTTCGCCCGAACCTGCTGCAAATTGCAGGGTCTTCTTGCCGAGGTCGTAATGCCAGAGACGATTGTCGCCGCAACAACCGATCAGCAGGGCATCCCTGGCAAGGGCGACCGTGCGTGGCTGGTCGAGCGTGACCATCCGCGGATCCAGCACCGGGCCTTCGTCCGGATTACCCGGGCGCCCCGCACCGAGCAGCGTGACGACACCGCCGCTGCGCAGGTCGATCCGCCGCACCGCGTGGTTGCCGCTGTCGGCGACGTACAGCGTGTCGCGTTGCAGGCACAGCCCGTGCGGACGACTGAACGCGGCCAGTTCCGACGGGCCATCGATGAAACCGGCGCCACCGCTACCGAACTGTCGCAGCACGCGCCCGGCCTGGTCGCATTCGAGCACGCGATGATGGCCGCTGTCGGCGACGTAAAGGTACTGGGCGCCGACCGCCAGACCGATCGGAAAGCGCAGCGGCATCGCCGGTTCGGCGCGGCGCCGCACCTCGATCGCTTCGCTGCCGCCCGGCGCCATGCCCTGCTCCTCACACAGGCTGGTGGCACGGGCATCCAGTTCGCGCACCGGGCCATCGCCGATGATGCGTTCGCGTATCCGGCCGTTGCCGTCGATCAGCACCACGGTCGGCCACGCCTCGATGCCGTACTGCTGCCACGCGGTCCAGTCGGGATCGTGCGCGATCGGGAATTCGAAGCCATGCCGGTTCAGGCGCTTGGCGATGCGGCGGCCATCGCGCTCGTGGTCGAAGCGCGGCACGTGCACGGCAAGGACCTGCATGCGCTCGCCATGGCGCGCCTGCAGTTGCTCGAGATCATGCATGCGCTGCAGCGACCAGGCCGAGCCGGTGTTGACGAAGCCGAGCGCACAGACGCGACCGCGCAGTTCCGCCATCCGCAACGGCAGCGGCAGGTTCAGCCACTCAAGGGTTTGCGGGAATTCCGGGGCGATCGCGGTATCCATGATCAGGTCCACTACCCGTGTGGCCCGATTATGCGTCAATCCACCGGGGTGCTGCTCAGCCAGGCAGGGTCCCGAGATGCTGCTGGGCGCGCGCGAGATCCGCCTCGGTATCGACACCGGGCGGGAACGGCTCTGGCGTGATCCCGACCGCGATGCGGAAGCCGGCCTCGAGCGCACGCAACTGCTCCAGCGACTCGACCCGCTCCAGCCGACCCGGCGGCAAGGCCGCGAACCGTTTCAGGAAGCCTGTGCGGTAGCCGTAGATGCCGATGTGCCGCAGCCATGCGCCCTGTGCTGGCAGCACGCTGCGGTCCTGCGCGAAGGCATCGCGTGGCCATGGGATCGGCGCACGGCTGAAATACAGTGCATCGCCGTTGTCGGTGCGCACCAGCTTGACCACGTTGGGGTCGAACAGCATGCCGATGTCGTCGATACTCGTCGCCAGCGTGCTGATCTGGGCACCAGAATCGCGCAGCGTGTCGGCGACGGCGCGGATGCCGGCTGCCGGCGCGAACGGCTCGTCGCCCTGCAGGTTGACGACGATGGTGTCGTCGTCCCATCCGGCAAATGCCGCGCATTCGGCGAGGCGGTCGCTGCCGGAGGCGTGCTGCGGCGAGGTCATCGCGATGCGTACGCCGCTGCCCTCGAGCGCGGCGGCGATGCGGGCATCGTCGGCCGCCACCCAGACCTCGCGCGCGCCGGCCGCGAGCGCACGACGCGCCACGTGCAGCACCAGCGGCTCACCCCCGAGCAGGCGCAACGGCTTGCCGGGCAGGCGCGTGGCGGCGAAGCGTACCGGAATGGCGACCACAAAATCGGCGACGGCGAAATCGATGCTCATGGCGTGCGCTCCACGGGCCGCGGCAACCGGTCGAGCAATGCCACCCAGAACGCCTCCGGCAGTTCGGCACGCACCGGCACGCTGTAGTGGCGCGCGCTGGCGAAGGCGGCGCACTTGACCACATCCTTCTCGGTCATCAGCACCGGCAGGTCGCTGCCGAACTCGAAATCGCTTGCGACGTAGCGGTGATGGTCGGCGAAGGCATGCGGCACCACCGCGATGCCGAGCGCGCGCAGCATCGCGAAGAATCGCTCCGGATCGCCGATCCCGGCGATCGCATGCACGCGCTGTCCGGCGAACGCCGACAACGGCTGCGGACGTCCGCCAAGCACCGGCAGTGCGCGATCGGCAAGCAGGCGCATCGGCCATTCGCCGAAGCCCGCGGTGGCGATACCGTCAGTGCCGTCCAGAGCGCCGTTTCCGGCATCGGCGGCAGGCAGGTTCACCACGTGGAAATCACATGCCTGCCCGCGCGTGACCGGCTCGCGCAACGGTCCGGCCGGCAGCAGCAGGCCGTTGCCATAGCGACGCCGGCCGTCGATCACCTCGATCTCGATATCGCGCGCCAGCCGGTAGTGCTGCAGGCCGTCGTCGCAGACCACGACATCGCAGCCGGCAGCGACCAGCGTGCGCGCCGCGGCCACGCGATCGCGATCGGCACGGACCCTGGCGCCGGTGCGGCGCGCGATCAGCACCGGCTCGTCGCCGCCGAGCGCGGGTTCGGTGTCCCGTTCGACCCATAACGACTGCGACGCTGCGTCGCGGCCGTAACCTCGCGTCGCCACGCCCGGCGTCCAGCCATCGGCGCGCAGGCGTTCGACCAGCGCGATCGTCAATGGCGTCTTGCCGCTGCCGCCGGCGACCAGGTTGCCGATCACCACCACCGGCGCACCGACCCGCGAACGCCGCAGCAGACCGCGCTTGAAGAGTGCCAGACGTGCAGCGACCACACTCCCGTACAGGCTGGACAACAGCCACGCACCGAGGGGTGGCGGGCGATCGTCATACCACCATGGCGGCGTTCTGTTCGCGCTCGCGCTCATGCGTCGGCCGGCTCGTGGAACTGGATCCGGTGCAGGTGCGCGTACAGCCCGTCCTGCGCCAGCAGGTCGGCATGCGTGCCCCGCTCCACCAGCCGGCCGTGGTCGAGCACCAGCACCTGGTCGGCATGTTCGATGGTCGACAACCGGTGCGCGATCACCAGCGTGGTGCGATCGGGCATCAGGCGGGCGAGCGCGTCCTGCACCAGCCGCTCGGACTCGGTGTCGAGTGCGGCGGTGGCCTCGTCGAGGATCAGGATCGGCGCGTCGCGCAGGATGGCGCGCGCGATCGCCAGCCGTTGCCGCTGCCCGCCAGACAGCAACGCGCCGTTCTCGCCGATCGGCGTATCGAGCTTGCGCGGCAGCCGCTCGATGAACTCCCAGGCGTTGGCGGCCTCGGCGGCGGCGCGCAATTGCGGCTCGCTCGCCTCGCTGGCGTAGGCGATGTTGGCTGCGACGCTGTCGTCGAACAGCATCACCCGCTGCCCCACGATCGCAATCTGCCGGCGCAGGTCGGCCAGCCGGTAGTCGTCCAACGGCACGCCATCGAGCGTGATCGAGCCGGAAGTCGGCTCGTAGAAGCGTGGCAGGAGCCGCACCAGGCTGGTCTTGCCGCTGCCGGAACGGCCGACGATCGCGGTCACGGTGCCGGGCCGTGCGCTGAAGCTGATCTCGTGCAGCGCCAGCGCTTCGTGCCCGGGATAGGTGAGCGACACCCTGTCGAACACCAGCTCGCCGCGCGCGCGTTGCAGCGCGTGCGTGCCGCGATCCGGTTCCTCGGCATCGTCGAGCACCGCGAACAGCCGTTCCGCCGCGGCCACGCCGCGCCCGATCACGCTCTGCACGTTGGTGATCCGCCGCAGCGACGGGATGATGCCCATCATCGCCGTCATCAATACCACGAACTCGCCGGCGTTGAGGCGCCCGCCGAGCGCTTCGCGCGTCGCCACCCACACGATCGCGGCGAGCGCGAACGCGGCGAGGATCTGCACCAGCGCCGAGGACATCGCGCGCGTGGCTTCCACCTTCAGGTTGAGCCGCAGGATGCGGTTGACGAGCTTGGAGTAGCGCGCCTGCTCGAACTGCTGCGCGCCGTGGACCTTGACGTCCTGCTGCGCGGCCAGCGACTGCTCCGCCGACTGCGCCATGTCGGCCATGCCATCCTGGATGCCGCGGCTGATGCGCCGGTAGCGTCCACCGACGTACCAGACCAGCACCCCGATCAGCGGCGCGATGAACACCATCGCCAGCGTCACATTCACCGACTTGCTCAGCATCACCCCGAGCAGGTACGCAATCGTCAAGCCATCGGTCACCAGCACCTTGAGCGCGTCGGCGCTGGCCTGGGTCACCTGCTCGGTGTCGTAGTTGAGCCGGCTGACCATCGCCGGCACCGCCTCGGTGTCGTAGCGCGAGCTCGGCAGGCGCAGGTACTTGCCGAGCACCGCCTCGCGCAGGTCGCGCACCACGCTGCGGCCGGCGCGGGCCATGCCGTAATCGGTGACGAACGTGGCCAGCCCGCGCAGCACGAACAGGCCGACGATCGCCAGCGGCAGCAGCAACGCCATCCGCGGCTCCGGCTTGACGAAGCCGCGGTTGACCAGCGGATCCATCAGCTGGACGAAGGCGCCACCGGCGACCGCCTCGATGATCATGCCGACCGTGGCCGCGGCCAGCAGCGGCCAATAGCGCGCGGCACGGCCGAGCAGGCGCCGGTAGATCGGCCAGGCGGCGGCGTGCGCCTCGCTCAACGCCTGGACTCCGGCGCGGTGGATGCCGGCGCAGTCGCAATCGCGATATTGCGGAAGCCGAGCTGGCCGAGCGCATCGAGCGCGGTCACCACGGCCTGGTGCTGGGTCCGGGCGTCGGCGCGCAGCAGCACGCCGCGATCGCGGTCGTCGCCTGCAACCTCGGCGATGATGCGCTTGAGCGATTCGACATCGGTGCGCAGCGCCTCGCGATCGCCTACGAAGTAGCGTCCGTCGGCATTGACCAGCACGCTCAGTGCCTTCGACTGCGCCTCGGACGGTTCGCCATCGGCGCGCGGCAACTCCAGTTTCAGCACCGAGCGCGCGTCGAAGGTGGTGGTGATCACGAAGAAGATGAGCAGTACCAGGATCACGTCGATCAGCGGGATCATGTTGATCTCCGGCTCGTCGTCCTTGCGATGGTCGCGGATGCGCATGCAGCTCAGCTCGCGGCGAGCGGCGGCGTGATGCCCATGGCGCCGGGCGCGACGCTTGCCGAGGCCGGGCGCAGGCCCTGATCACGCATGTCCAGCGTATCGAGCAGCTGGATCGCCTCGTGCTCCATGTCAACGATGTATTCGGCGATGCGGCCGCGGAAGTAGCGATGGAACATCAGCGCCGGGATCGCCACGATCATGCCGGTGGCGGTGCATACCAGCGCCTTGCCGATGCCGCCGGCGAGCTGGTTCACGTCGCCGACGCCGTGCTCGAGGATGCCCAGGAACATCTGGATCATGCCGACCACGGTACCGAACAGGCCGAGCAAGGGGCCTGCCGCGGCGATCGTGCCGAGCGTGTTGAGGTAGCGCTCCATCCGGTGCACGAGGTGGCGGCCGACATCCTCGATGCGTTCACGCACCTGGTCGCGCGGCCGGCTGCGCACGTCGAGCGCCGCGGCCAGCAACGCGCCCAGCGGCGAGTTGCCGCGCAGGGATTCGATGTGCGCCGGATCAAGCTTGCCGCGTGCCGCCCAGGCCCGCACCTCGCCGCCCAGCCGTGGCGGCAGCACGACCTTGCGCCGCAGCGTCCAGAAACGCTCGACGATGATCGCCAGCCCCACCGCCGACAGCAGCAGCAGCGGGATCATCGGCCAGCCGCCCGCCTTTACCAGTTCCAGCACGCGCAATCCTCCGGCAACAAATCATGAATGGCTGCGGGGCGCATCATTCCGACCGATAGGATAGCCCGTGCCGCGACGATACCGCGCCGGGACAACACCCCACATGCGATATTTTCCATCGCGCCGCCGCGCGCCTGGCCATCCGGTCACGGCGTGGCCCGCTACAGCCCCCGGTCGTGCCGCTTGGCCGCGTCCCACAGCCGCGGCAGCGCGACCCGGCGCTGCTGCACGGTGATCCCGGCCGCAGCCAGCCGCACCCGTTGCGCGCCGGTATCGAGCGTGGCCAGCACCTGCGCACCGGCTTGTTGCCAGCGTTCCACAGCTGCCGGATTGGGATGGTGGTAGCGATTGCCGTACCCGGCCGAGACCAGCGCGAACCTGGCCCCAGTGGCCCCGATGAAGGCCGGATCGGAGGAGCCGTTGCTGCCGTGGTGCGCGACCACCACGACCTCCGCGCGGACATCGGCGGGACTGCGGCGCAGCAGGTCGCGCTCGATGACCTCGCCGATATCCGCGGTCAGCAATGCCGCGCCGTGGGCGGTTTCGATCCGCAGTACACATCCCGCCTCGTTGCCGAGATACGGGAAATGACGTGGCGGGTGCAGGAAGCGGAAGCGCACGCCATCCCATTGCCATGTCGCGCCGGCAAGGCACGACCGGCCTTGGGGCAGCGGCGGCGCGCCGTCCGGAGTCAGCGCCAGCGTCGGCGGGAAGGCGCGCGCGACCGCTGGAAAGCCACCGGCGTGATCGTTGTCGCCGTGGCTGACCACCGCCATGTCGAGCCTGCGCACACCAAGCGCATGCAGCGCCGGGACATCGACGCGCTCACCAGCGTCGAAACCATCCGGCACGGCAGGCCCCATGTCGTAGAGCAGGCTGTGATGCGCGGTGCGCACCAGCACCGACAGCCCCTGGCCGACGTCGATCACGACCACTTCGACCTCGCCTGTACGCGGCAACCCGCGATCCGGCCACAACAATGGCAGCCACAGAAGCAGCGCCAGCGGCTTTCCAGGTACCCCTCGCGGTAGCAGCAGCCAGAACCCGCCGAACAACGCCAGCGGCAGCGCGAACCATGCTGGCTCCGGCAGCCACCACAAGGCCAGCGGACTTTGCGCGAGGTCCATGAACAAGGGCCACGTCAGATCGAATGCCGACACTCCCAGGCGCCAGGCCCACGCACCGAAACCAGCATGCAGGGCCTCTAGCGCGGTGCCAATCAGTGACAACGGCACCACCACCAGGCTCCACCACGGGATTGCGACCAGGTTGGCCAAGGGGCCGGCCAGCGATGCCTGCCCGAACAATACCGCGGTCAGCGGCAGCAGGCCGATCGTGGCCACCGCCTGCGCGCTGAAGAATTCACGCAGCAATGCGCGCCATGACTTGCCCGCGCCATGCGGCAGGCACCACAACAACCAGGCGACGCCGGCGAAGCTGAGCCAGAAACCCGGCGCGAGCAGCGACAACGGATCAACCAGCAGCACCGCGACCACCGCCAACGCGAGTGCGTCGATCGCGCGATGCGCGCGGCGCAGCAGTTTTGCCGCAACCACCACCGCGATCATCAGCACGGTGCGTACGGTCGGCAAGGCGAAACCGGCGACCGCGGCGTAACCCAGCGCGCCGAGCAGCGCGGCCAATGCCGCTGCCTGCGGACGCGGAATCCTCCGGCCGAGCGCCGGCCACAGGCGCCACCATGCGGATGCCAGCAGCGCAAAAAAACCAGCGACCAGTCCGACATGGAAACCGGAAATCGCGATCAGGTGCGTCAGCCCGCTCGCACGCAAGGTTTCCCAATCCGGGTCGTCCAGACCGCGGGTGTCGCCCAACGCCAGCGCCCGCACGAAGCGCGAGGAAGTTGTCGGCACCGCGTGCGCGATCCGCGCCGACATCCGCGCGCGCCAGGCATCGATGCCCTGGCCCCGCCCGAGTTGGCGTGCAGCGTCCGGATCGCGCAGGTACCCGGTCGCGGCGACCCGTTGCGCCAGCGCCTGCTTCTCGCCGTCGAAGCCGCCCGGATTGCGCAGTCCGCGTGGCGCGCGCAAACGCACCAGCATCCGCCAATGGCTGCCGGCTTGCAGGCGCAGCCGCGGCATCGACCGGCCGATGCGGACCGCGTCGTAATCGTCGTACCACGCCAGTTGCAGCCGTTTGCCGCGTAGCGGTGCGGCTTGTGTGGAATCGGCATCCACGCGCAGCAGGAAGCGGGTCCGTCGTGCTTCATGTTGTGGCAGTTCCAGCACGCGCCCGCTGACCACGATGTCGTGTTGTTCGAGCGCGGGCGGCAGTTGCTGTGCCAGGGTCGATGCGGCATGCAATCCGGCCAGGCCGAATCCACACAGCAGCACGCCGGCAAGACGAAGGCACCTGCCGCGCACGCACAGACCGAAGCCAGCCGCGAATGCCAATGCCAGCCCAGGCCATGGCGGCAGGCCCGGCAGGCACAGGCAGGCGCCGACGCCAGCCAGCAGCGCGAGCGCCAGCAGCGGCATACCGGGAGAGTCCTGCCAGGGCGGCGTCCTTGCCGCGTCGCGCATCGTCCTACACCTCGTCGGTTCGCAATTCCCTGAGCTTGCCTTCGTGCAGTTCCAGCACGCGATCGAGCCGCCGCGCGAGGCGGCGGTCGTGCGTCACCAGCACCAGGCTGGTCTTCTTGGCGCGGTTGAGTTCCAGCATCAGCTCGAACACGGTCGCCGCTGTCCGCTCGTCGAGGTTGCCGGTCGGCTCGTCACCGAGCACGCAGGCCGGCGTATTGACCAGCGCGCGCGCCACCGCGGCGCGCTGGCGTTCGCCACCGGACAGTTCGCCGGGCTTGTGCTCGAGCCGATGGCCCAGGCCGACCGATTCGAGCAGCACCTGCGCCCGCTGCGATGCATCCGCGACCGTGGTGCCATTGAGCAGCACCGGCAACATCACGTTTTCGAGCGCGGTGAACTCGGGCAACAGGTGGTGGAACTGATAGACGAAACCGAGCGCGCGGTTGCGCAGTCGCCCGCGCGCAGCGTCGGAGAGCGCGCTCATCTTCTGCCCGGCGACGTAGACCTCGCCCGCGCTCGGCGTATCGAGTCCGCCGAGCAGGTGCAGTAGCGTGCTCTTGCCGGCCCCGGACGCGCCCAGGATGGCGACGGTCTCGCCTGCGAAAATACTCAATTCGAGGCCGTCGAACACCGGCGTGTGCAATTTGCCCTCGGCATAGGTCTTGCCCAGGCCCTCGCAGTGGATGACGGTGTCCTGCATCGCGATCGCGTCACTCATAACGCAGCGCCTCCGCTGGCGCGGTGCGCGCCGCGCGCCAGGCCGGGTAGATCGTGGCCAGGAACGCCATTGCCAGCGCCACCAAGGCAATGATGCCGACGTCGCTGGTCGCGAGCTGGGTCGGCAGCCCGGTGATGTAGTAGACGTCCTCCGGCATCAGCTGCACGCCGAGCACGCGCTCGATGCCGCGCAGGATGTGTTCGAGGTTGAGCGTCAGGACGATGCCGCCGACCACGCCGAGCACGGTGCCGATCACGCCGATCAGCGTGCCCTGTACCATGAACACCTGCATCACCCCGCGCGGCGTCAGCCCGAGCGTGCGCAGGATGGCGATGTCGGCCTGCTTGTCGGTCACCA
>JBDSFV010000037.1:0-13911 GCA_039919355.1 Luteimonas sp.
GCACGCACGCGCGCAATCGCTTGCCGGACGTATCGGCCTGCCTGCGGCCACGGCGCGGCGCGCGATCGGGCTCGCGATCGACGATGCCTGCCGGGAGCAGGGCATCGCACCTGATCTGGATCAAGGCTGCAACCTGACCGATGCCCGCATCATCGCAGTCGACATGCACACCGCCTCCGAATCCCCTACGCGCGCCGCGCGCCTGCTGCGCTTCCTGCCGCCGCCCTCGCGGCTCGCACCATGGCTGCGCGCGCTGCCGCCGGCACTGCAGCAGCGCCTGCTCGAGCGCGCGATGGCGCGGGTGCTGGCCGCGCCCATTGCCGATGGCGCACTCGAGTTCATGCGCGGCCGGCGGCTTGGCATCAACGTCACCGACCTCGACCTGCGCTGGGTGATCGAACTGCAAGACGGGCGCCTGATCGTCAGCGCCGCGGCGCCCGAGGCCAGCGTGCGCGGCAGCGCCACTGACCTGCTGCTGCTGGCGAGCCGACTTGAGGATGCCGACACGCTGTTCTTCCAGCGCCGGCTGGTGCTGACCGGGGATACCGAACTCGGCCTGACCGCGCGCAACCTGCTCGAGCGCCTGCCGTGGGAATCGGTGCCGCTGGGCCTGCGTATCGTCGTCAATCGCGGCGCTCGCCTTGCGCGCGCCGCCCGCGCTGCGCACCGCGGTGACGCCTGATCCACACTTTCACCTTCACACCGCTTCCCAAGTACCAGCCGCTGCGATGAACCACGCCGCCTTGCCTGTGCCCGAATGGCGCGATGCGCTACTGGACGAGTACGCCGATCTTCGCGCGCGCCTTGAACCGCTGATGCCATGCCTCGAGGTGTCATTGCACCTGCCATGGATCGATGCCATCAACCTGCTGAAGCGGCAGCGCGGCGCGGTGATCATGGCGCACAGCTACCAGTCGCCGGAGATTTTCCACGGCGTGGCCGACGTCACCGGCGATTCGCTGGCGCTGGCGCAGGCCGCGGCCGACTGCGACAGCGAGTTGATCGTGCTGTGTGGCGTTCATTTCATGGCCGAGAGCGCGAAGATCCTCGCGCCCGATCGCACGGTGCTGATCCCGGATCTCGAAGCGGGGTGTTCGTTGGCCGCGTCGATCACCGCGGCCGACGTGCGCGCGCTGCGCGCGCAGCATCCCGGCGCGCCGGTGGTCAGTTACGTCAACACCACGGCCGAGGTGAAGGCCGAGTCCGATGCCTGCTGCACCTCGGCCAACGCAGTGCAGGTGGTCGAGGCGATGGCCGCGCACAAGGTGATCTTCCTGCCGGATCAGTTCCTGGGCGCGTGGGTCGCCACCCAGACCGATGTCGAACTGGTGCTGTGGAACGGCCGCTGCGAGGTGCACGAGAAGTTCACCGCCGCCGAAGCCCGGCATGCACGCGAACGCTTCGACGCCAAGCTGGTCGCCCATCCGGAATGCCCGCCGGAGGTGCTGGCCGAGGCGGATTTCGTCGGGTCGACCAGCGCCATGGGGCGTTGGCTGGAACAGGAGCAGCCGACGCGCGTGGCGCTGATCACCGAATGCTCGATGGCCGACAACCTGCGCGCCCGGTTTCCGGCGATCGAGTTCATCAAGCCATGCAATCTGTGCCCGCACATGAAGCGGATCACGCTGCCGAACATCTACGCCTGCCTGCGCGACCTCAGGCACGAAGTCATGATCGCGCCAGATGTGATCGTGCGCGCGCGCGCCGCACTCGATCGCATGCTCGCGGTGGGCCGGCAAGAGCGCGTGTAGTGGCACTTCGTCGACCGGTGATCATCGTCGGCAGTGGTGTTGCCGGCTTGTCTGCCGCGCTGGCGGCCGCACCACAGTCCGTGCTGCTGCTGAGTCGGGGCCGGGACGGCGCCGGCAGCGCCAGCGTGCTGGCGCAGGGAGGTATCGCCGCGGCGCTCAGTCCGGCCGATGCCGTGGCGGCGCACGCACGCGACACCATCGCCGCGGGCGCTGGCCACAACGATCCCGCGATGGTGCGACAACTGGTGTCAGCGGCCCCGGCGGCCATCGCGTGGCTGCAGTCGCAGGGGGTGGTGTTCGATCAGCACGGCGACGGTCTGGCTCTGGGCCGCGAGGGCGGTCATGGGGTCGCCCGCATTGTCCACGCCGGCGGCGATCGCAGCGGTGCGATGGTGACGGCGGCGTTGCTTGCGCAGGTGCAAGGCGCATCGCACATCGACTGGCGCGGCGACGTTGATGTCGATGCGTTGCTGCTGCGCAACGGCCACATTGCCGGCGTCCGGGCAAACGACCCGGCGGGCCGCAGCGAGGTGATCGAAGCCGACGCGGTCGTGCTCGCCACCGGCGGGCTGGGGGCCTTGTTCGCGCACACCACCAATCCGGTGGGCAGCAGTGGCGCCGGGCTCGCCCTCGCCATCGCCGCCGGTGCACGGCCGCGCGACCTGGAGTTCGTGCAGTTTCATCCGACCGCGCTCGCGACATGCGGACCGACGCTGCCGTTGATCACGGAAGCATTGCGCGGTGCAGGCGCACGCCTGCGCAATGACCATGGCCGGCCGCTGATGACGGGTCTGCATGCGCTTGGCGATCTGGCGCCGCGGGATGTGGTTGCCCGGCGCGTCTGGCAGGTGCAACGCGAGGGACCCGTGTGGCTCGACGCGACCGCGCTGCCAACCGGTTGGCATGACGATTTCCCGACCGTGATGGCGGCGTGTCTGGCGCACGGTATGGATCCACGAACGGCGCCGATCCCGGTGACGCCGGCCGCGCACTTCCACATGGGCGGTGTCGCCACCGATGCCGACGGCCGCACTTCGGTGCCTGGCCTGTACGCAGCTGGCGAGATCGCGTGCAACGGCGTGCACGGAGCCAATCGGCTTGCCAGCAACTCTCTGCTCGAGGGCGTGGTGTACGGTCGCCGGGTCGGCAGCCATCTTGCGCGGCGACGGCACGCACCGCTGCGTCAGCGCGGAAGTTGCGAGCTGGTGGCTCGCGGTGAGGGACTCGCAGCCGATCAGTTCGCGATGCTGCGTGAGACGATGTGGCGCGCAGCAGGCCCGGTGCGTTCGGCCACCAGGATGGCACAGGCGATTGAGGAGCTTGGCCCATTGGCCGCCATGGGGTGGGAGGCGCGTCTTGCGCGCACACTGCTGGCTGCGGCGCTGCGCAGCCCACGCAATCTCGGCGCCCACTGGCGCGAGGATGCGTATATTCCAGCAACGGCCAGTCGTTGCACGCGTCTGTAGTCGATCTGCTTCCGCAGGTCTGACGTCAGCGGACATCGGGCACGCGGCCCCTACGCTTGCGTATGGAATTGGCCGTTGACGCATATCAAGACAAATGCAGTCGCTGCCTCCCAAACTACGATGTCCCCAAGGCAGTGACTACCGATGATTCGACCCACCTCGCTCGACTACGAGCAACTGCTTTCCTGCGCGCACGGCACCATGTTCGGCCCCGGCAACGCGCGCCTGCCACTGCCGCCCATGCTGATGTTCTACCGCATCACCCATATCGCCGCCGAAGGCGGTCAGTACGGCAAGGGCGTGATCCATGCCGAACTCGACATCCGGCCGGACCTGTGGTTTTTCGCCTGCCATTTCGAGGGCGATCCGGTGATGCCGGGCTGCCTCGGAGTCGATGCGTTGTGGCAGCTGGCCGGCTTCTACTTGCCCTGGCTGGGTGAGCCCGGCCGCGGTCGCGCGCTCGGCGTCGGCCAGGTCAAGTTCGCCGGGCAGGTGCTGCCCGATGCGAAGCTCATCCGCTACGAAATCGATATTCGCCGCGTGAGGCGCGGCAAGCTCGCGCTGGTGATCGCCGACGGTCGAGTGCTGGTCGACGGGTTGGGGATCTAAACTGCCAGCGATCTGCGCGTGGGCCTGTTCACTTCGACCGAGGAATTCTGAGCATGCGTCGTGTCGTCATCACCGGCATTGGTATCGTGTCCTGCCTGGGCAACGACCAAGCCAGCGTTTCGGCCTCGCTGCGCGAAGGCCGAGCCGGCATTCGCCACATTCCCGAATACGCCGAACTCGGCCTGCGCAGCAAGGTCGCCGGCGTGCCGGAGATCGATCTGGATGCGCAGATCGACCGCAAGCTCAAGCGTTTCATGGGCGATGCGGCCGGTTACAGCTACATCGCGATGCGCGACGCGATCGTCGATGCCGGACTCAGCGACAAGCAGGTCCACGACGTGCGTACCGGCCTGATTGCCGGCTCCGGCGGCGGTTCGCCGCAGTGGCAGATCGAGACTGGCGATCTGCTGCGCAACAAGGGGGTTCGTCGCGTCGGTCCGTACATGGTGCCGCGCACGATGTGTTCGACGGTTTCGGCGGCGCTCGCGACTGCCTTCGGCATCCGCGGCGTCAGTTATTCGATCTCGGCGGCCTGCGCGACATCGGCGCATTGCATCGGTGCTGCTGCGGACATGATCCGCCACGGGATGCAGGACGTCGTCTTCGCCGGCGGCGGTGAGGAAGTGCACTGGGGGATGACCGCGCAGTTCGATGCGATGGGCGCGCTGTCGACCCACCACAACGACACTCCGCAGACTGCCTCGCGCCCGTACGACATCGACCGTGACGGCTTCGTCATCGCCGGCGGCAGCGGCATGCTCGTACTCGAGGATTACGAACATGCCAAGGCGCGCGGCGCGCGCATCCATGCCGAACTCGTCGGCTACGGTGTGACCTCCGACGGCGTCGACATGGTCGCGCCGTCCGGCGAGGGTGCGGTGCGCTGTATGCAGATGGCGATGGCCGGCGTCGACACCCAGATCGACTACCTCAACACGCACGGCACCTCGACGCCGCTGGGCGATGTCGTCGAACTCGCATCGGTACGCGAGGTGTTCGGCGATGCGGTGCCGCCGCTTTCGTCGACCAAGGCGCTGACGGGCCATTCGCTCGGCGCGGCCAGCGTGCACGAGGCGATCTACTGCCTGCTGATGATGCAGCGCGGTTTCATGGCCGGCTCGGCCAACATCGAACAGCTCGATCCGCGCGCGGAAGGCTTCCCGATCCTGCGCGAGAGCCGCGACGCCGAGCTGCGCACGGTGATGTCGAACAGTTTCGGTTTCGGTGGCACCAACGGCACGCTGGTGTTTGCGAAGGTGTGAGGTCACCCACGCCTGCGGTTCGTATCCGCATTGCTGCCGCGCAGATCGGCGTGGCCTTGTGACGGTGAAGACGAAGCAGCAGTGGATCGGCGATGGATGCCGCTCAGGACGCGTAAAGCAGCACGGCAAAGAAATGACAGCCGGTGCCGGCTAGCACGAACAAGTGCCAGATGAAGTGGCTGTAGCGCAGCTTTTCATCCAGCATGAAAAACACCACACCCACGGTGTAAGCCACGCCGCCGCCAAACAGCCAGAGCAGTCCGTTGGGTGCCATGTGCAGCCACAGTGGCCGGATCGCGATCAGTGCCGCCCAACCCATCGCCACATACAGCGCGGTGGACAGTCGCTGAAAACGCGCGCCAACCAGGGTCTTGAAGACCACGCCCGCCAGCGCCAGGGTCCAGACCACGCCGAGCAGGGCCCAGCCCCAGCTGCCGCGCAGCACACCCAGCGTGATCGGTGTGTAGGTTCCGGCGATGAGCAGATAAATGGCGCCGTGATCCATCCGCTGAAGCATCTCCTTGATGCGCTCGTGCGACACCGCGTGATACAGCGTCGACGCCAGGTACAGAAGGATGGCGCTGCTGCCGAAGATCGCCGCCCCCGCCACCGCCAAGGTGCTCCCCGTGTGCATGGCATTGACGACCAGGAACGGCAGCCCAACGATGGCCAGCAACAAGCCCAGGCCGTGACTGATGCTGTTGGCAATTTCCTCGCCAGGACTCGCGACGCGCGAGATGGATGTCACCGGTGCTGCTGGCATGGGGTGCTGGCGCTCGCTGCGGGTTGACGATGACTGCGATCACCGCGGCTGAATCGAGCCGCACGGCGCAGGGGCGAAATGGTGGATGTCTGAGTGGGTGATGGGCTTTCTTGCAAGGTCTGATGTTGCCAGAGCGAGCTCCTACGGAGCCTGCCTGCCTGCCATCGGCCGCATGCCCGCCTCGCCGTGCCAGTAGCCGTTGCGGACGCCGATCCGCGGCGGGGCGGTGAGTGAGCGGCGGGCCAGGTCGAAATGCGCAACCACTTCGTCAGTACCCTCGGTTTGCGGGTAGATCCGCAACAGGTCGACCCCGAGTGCGCGCAACGTCGGCAGCTCCGGACCCAGGTCGGTGATCTCCTCGCCCAGGATCTGGATGCCGTTGATACGCAGGAAGGCATGACCTTCGCGTGTGGCCAGCGGCATCGCATCGGGATAGTCGATGCAGCGGAAGCCGCACTGGTCCTTGGCCACGTCCAATGCCCGCGCGGTGAAGCATCGCGCCGAAAACGACAGTGGCAGACGACCCCAGACGATGACCTCAAGTTCTGGCATGGCTGCGTCGCCGGCGGTGTAGGCGTCGCGCAATTCGCCAATCAGCTGGTAGCCTTGTTCGACTCCGGGCACCCAGCGCCGCAGGCCGTCTTCGACCAGCAGCGACAACGCGCGATGGTTGTAGACGTTGAGCGACGGTCCGGCGACGAAGGGAACGCCGCGCTCGTGGCACAGCTGCACGGCGGACAGGTCGTTGGCCTCGACCCAGAAGTCACCGTGCTCGACCAGCCGCGCCAGCACGCCCAGTTCGGATTCGGCCTCGATCAGCGACAAGCTCGAAAGCACGACCTGCTTGCCGCTGCCGGCCAGTTCCTCGGCCAGTGCGATCCAGTCGTGCGTGCCCAGCTCGCGGCGCTTGCTGCACACCGTCTCGCCCAGGTAGATCACCTCCACGGGCCAGTCCGCGGCCATGCGGTAGAACGCCAGCGTGCGTGCGCGCGGCCAGAAATACTGCAACGGGCCCAGGCTCAACTTCATCATGGTCATGCCTCAATGCCAGGCGCGGTGATAGGGACCGAGCGTGGTCTGGTGGCCCTCGGCGAGCGCCGACAGCGACTGCTGCCATTGCGGTTGCAACGCCCACGAATCGGGTGCCTGCCGGTAGCGATCCAGCGCCGCGCGCCAGGTACGTGCGACCGCACCGACATAGGCGACGCCACGCTGGCGGCCCTCGATCTTGAGCGCGACCACGCCGGACCTGGCCAGTCTCGGCAGCAGTTCGAGCGTGTTGAGGCTGGTCGGTTCCTCCAGTGCGTGGAAGACTTCGCCGCCGACCTCGAAGCGGCCCTTGCACACGGTCGGGTAGCCGGCCGGTTCCGCTGGCTCGAAGCGGTCGATCAGCACGTCGTTGAGGCGCACCGTGCGGGTGCCGTCGTCGTGTTCGTCCCAGCGCACGAACTTCGCCGGCGAACAGACGCCGTGGCGGTTGGGGGATGCACCGGTGACATAGCTGGAGAGCTGGCAGCGGCCTTCGACCATGATGCACAGGCTGCCGAACGCGAACACCTCCAGCGGCACCGGTGAGCGCTCGCACAGGTGCTCGACCTGCTGGATCGACAAGACCCGCGGCAGCACTGCGCGCGCGATGCCGAAGCGCTCGAAGGCGTAGCGCAGCGCAGGCTCGGTGGTCGCTGACCCTTGCACCGACAGGTGGCGTGCCAGGCCGGGATGGGTGCGTGCGGCGTAATCGAGCACCGCCATCTCGGCGGCGATGATCGCATCGCAGCCCAGCTCGGCTGCGCGGTCGACCGCGCCGTGCCATTGCGCCAGGCGCACGCTGTCGGGGTAAGTGTTGAGCGCCAGGTACACCTTGACGTTGCGCGCATGCGCATACGCGACGCCGGCGCGCAGTTCGGCCTCGGTGAAATTGAGGCCCGGAAACGCGCGCGCATTGGTCTGGTCCTGGAAGCCGGCGTAGACCGCATCGGCGCCGTTGTCGACCGCCGCCTGCAGGGCCGGCAGATTGCCGGCGGGACACACCAGTTGCATCGGGACTCCCGGGGATTGCGAACGCGACGATGTTCGCCCCACGCCGGTTCGCTGTCCTTGATCTGGATCAGCCGCCGGCGCCTGGTCCTGGCCGGCATTGGCGCGGACTTGATCCAACTCAAGGCCCTGCGGATCGCGGTGGCTAAAAATGTCCCTGCAGGCGCGGAGACTTCCGCGCTCCGCAACTCCGAGTCGGTACGCCTGGGTTCCTTCGGGAATATGGCTGGCCGAACGTGGCCCGAGGGCCGACAGGGCAGTCATGGAAACGTGGCCGCCTCCCGTGCTTGGAAAGGAGTGACAACATGGCTGCGCTCGCCGACCGCTACGGTCGCACCTTTCCCTACCTGCGGCTGTCGTTGCTGGAGGCCTGCAACTTCCGTTGCAGCTATTGCCTGCCCGATGGTTACCGCGCCGGCGCCGGCACGCCGCGCTGGTTGACCCGCGAGGAGATCGCGCGCCTGCTGCGTGGCTTCGTCGCGGTCGGGCTGCGCAAGCTGCGCCTGACCGGGGGCGAACCGAGCCTGCGTGCCGACCTCACCGGCATCATCGCCGATGCCGCCGGCACGCCGGGCATCGAGACGATCGCCCTGACCACCAACGGCATCCTGCTGCGCCGACGCTTCGGGGACTGGCGCGCGGCCGGCTTGACCGCGCTCAATGTCAGTCTCGACAGCCTGGACCGCGAGCGTTTCCGCGCCATCACCGGCTACGACCGCGGCGAGGATATTCGTGCGGGCGTGGAGCTGGCGCTTGCCAGCGATCTGCCGACGGTCAAGCTCAACGCCGTGCTGTTGCGCGGGCTCAACGACGACGAGTTGCTGGCGTGGCTGGATTACCTGCGCACGCGTCGCCTGACCGTGCGCTTCATCGAACTGATGCAGACCGGCGACAACCGCGATTATTTCCAGCGCCACCACCTGCGCGCCTAGGCGCTCGAACGGTCGCTGTTGCAGGAAGGCTGGAGTCTGTTGCCGCGCGCGGCCGACGCCGGCCCGGCGCGCGAGTACGCGCATCCGGAGTTCCTCGGGCGGATCGGCATCATCGCCCCGTACTCTCGCGATTTCTGCTCCGGCTGCAATCGCTTGCGGGTCACCGCCAGCGGCGACCTGCGCCTGTGCCTGTTCGGCGAGTTCGGCATCCCGCTACGGCCGCTGCTGCAGTCCGATGCCCGGATCGACGAACTCACCAACACGCTGCACGCCCAGCTCGGGCTGAAGCAAGCCGGCCACGGCCTGCACGAAGGCCGGACCGGCCTGACGCCGCATCTGGCCTCGATCGGAGGATGAATGGACTGCACATTGAACCGGGCACCAGTGCTGGCGCATGCCCTGACCATGATGGCCGGCAAGGATCATGCATGATCACCTACGACGGCACGATCGAACTGGGTTTCGAGGTCGACATCCGCGACAGCGTGCGGCGGCGGGTGGCCAAACCACGCCGGTGAGAAGCCATCCGTGGCAGGCCGGGATCGATTGCCTGCGACCGCTGCGTCGGAATACGTACGTCATTGCGGAATGCGTACCAAAATGGTCGCAATTCGTGGTCTTGATCAGGGTCAAGAAGATAACGAATCCATCGAAATAGACTGGCGCGGCCTCGAACGTGGCGGCTGCGAATGCATGCAGTGCCGCCCGCGACGAGCCCTGATTTCGCGACTCACGAGCCCGCCATGAACGCACCCGTCGCCGACGACCGACAACGGTCCGGCACTGTCATCAGCTACTGGCACCCGGAGGACGCGGCGTTCTGGGCGCGCACCGGCAAGCGTATCGCCAACCGCAACCTCGTCATCTCCATCCCGACCCTGCTGCTGGCGTTCGCGGTCTGGATGATGTTCTCGGCGGTGACGGTGAGCCTGCCCAAGATCGGCTTCGGCTTCAGCACCGACCAGTTGTTCTGGCTGGCGGCGTTGCCGGCGCTGTCCGGCGCGACCTTGCGCATCTTCTACTCCTTCATGGTGCCGATCTTCGGCGGCCGGCGCTGGACCGCGATCGCTACCGCCTTGCTGATGATTCCGGCAGTCTGGCTGGGCATCGCGGTGCAGGATCCGACCACGCCGTTCTGGCATTTCGTCGCGATCGCCATCCTGTGTGGCCTCGGCGGCGGCAACTTCGCCTCCTCGATGTCAAACATCTCGTTCTTCTTCCCCAAGGCTCGCAAGGGTTACGCGCTGGGCATGAACGCGGGCCTGGGCAACCTCGGCGTGTCGGCCACCCAGTTCGTGATCCCGCTGGTGATCACCACCGGGGTGTTCGGCGCCGTCGCCGGCCCGCCGCAGGCCACCGCCGATGGCGGCACGATGTACCTGCAGAACGCAGGTTTCATCTGGTTGCCGTTCCTGCTGGTCAGTGCTGTCACCGCCTGGTTCGGCATGAATGATCTCGCCACCGCCCGGTCCAGCCTGGCCGAACAGGCGGTGATCTTCCAGCGCAAGCACAACTGGCTGATGTGCTGGCTGTACACCGGCACGTTCGGTTCGTTCATCGGGTTCTCGGCGGGATTCCCGATGCTGATCAAGACCCAGTTTCCGGATATCAATCCGATGACCTACGCGTTCCTGGGGCCGCTGGTGGGGGCGCTGATGCGTTCGGTGGGCGGCTGGCTGTCCGACAAGTTCGGCGGTGCGGTGCTGACCTTCTGGGTGTTCGCGCTGATGATCGTTGGCGTGTTCGGCGTGCTGCACTTCCTGCCCAGCGACGGTGTGGGCGGCAATTTCTACGGCTTCCTCGCCAGTTTCATGGGGCTGTTCGTGCTGACCGGCATCGGCAACGCGTCCACCTTCCGCATGATCCCGGTGATCTTCCGCACCTTGCACGAGCGCCGGTCGGCCAATGCCGACGAGGCAGGCAAGGCTGCGGCGACGCGCCAGGCTGGCATCGAGTCGGCGGCGGTGATCGGTTTCAGTTCCGCGATCGGCGCCTATGGCGGTTTCTTCATCCCCAAGAGCTACGGCTCCTCGATTGCCATGACCGGTGGTCCGCAGATGGCGCTGTACGGCTTCATCGTGTTCTACCTCAGCTGTCTCGTGATCACGTGGTGGTGGTATTTCCGGCGTGGCGCGGAAGCGCCGAGCTGATCGGCGCGACGTCACATGGTGTGCGTGACACGAATGATGCATTCGTTTGCCAGGAGGGTCTTCCCATGAGTTATTTCCTTGACCGGCTGCAGTTCTTCAAGCGCAGCTCGGAAACCTTTTCCGACGGTCACGGCATCACCAAGGCCGACAATCGCGATTGGGAAAACAGCTACCGTGCGCGCTGGCAATACGACAAGATCGTGCGCTCCACGCATGGCGTGAACTGCACCGGATCATGCAGCTGGAAGATCTACGTCAAGAACGGCCTGGTGACCTGGGAAACCCAGCAGACCGACTACCCGCGCACGCGCCCGGACCTGCCCAACCACGAACCACGCGGCTGCCCGCGTGGCGCGAGTTACTCCTGGTACCTGTATAGCGCCAATCGCCTGAAGTACCCGCTGGTGCGCGGCGCGCTGCTGCGGATGTGGCGCGAGGCGCGCAAGACGATGAAGCCCGTCGATGCATGGGGCAGCATCGTCAACGACGCGGTCAAGGCCAAGGCCTACAAGTCCAGGCGCGGCATGGGCGGCTTCGCCCGCGTGAAGTGGGACGAGGCCAACGAGATCATCGCGGCATCCAATCTGTACACCGCGAAAGCGTTTGGCCCGGACCGCGTGGTCGGCTTTTCGCCGATCCCGGCGATGTCGATGGTGTCCTACGCCGCCGGGTCGCGTTACCTGTCGTTGCTGGGCGGCGCCTGCCTGTCGTTCTACGACTGGTATTGCGACCTGCCGCCGGCCTCGCCGCAGGTGTGGGGCGAGCAGACCGACGTGCCCGAATCGGCCGACTGGTACAACAGCCGCTACATCATCGCGTGGGGCTCCAACGTCCCGCAGACGCGCACGCCCGACGCGCACTTCTTCACCGAGGCGCGCTACAACGGCACCAAGACCGTGGCGATCACCCCGGACTACTCCGAGGTTGCCAAGCTCACCGACCATTGGCTGCACCCAAAGCAGGGCACTGATGCCGCGCTGGCGTTCGCCTTCGGCCATGTGATCCTGAAAGAGTTCCACGTCGACAACCCGTCGCAGTACTTCACCGACTACTGCCGCCAGTACTCCGACATGCCGCTGCTGGTGCGGCTGGAGCAGCGCGCCGACGGCCGCCTGGTGCCGGAGCGCTTCCTGCGCGCCAGCGACCTGGGTGGACTGGGCGAGGCCAACAACCCCGAATGGAAGACGCTGGCTTACGACGAGACCACGGGCGAGCTGGTCATTCCCAATGGCTCGGTCGGTTTCCGCTGGGGCGAGAAGGGCAAGTGGAACATCGAGCAGAAGGACAGCGCCGGCCGCGACACCCGCGTGCGGTTGAGCCTGAAGGACGCCAACGACGGGATCGAGGCGGTCAGCTTCCCGTACTTCGGCGGTATCGAGCACGACCGCTGGACCGCTTCCAGGCACGATGAAATCCTGGAGCGGGACATCCCAGTGTGCACGCTGACCCTGGCCGATGGCAAGCAGTGGGCGGTGGCAACCGTGTATGACCTGCTGTTGGCGCAGTACGGCGTCGATCGCGGTTTCGGTGGCGGCAACGTCGCCGCCAGCTACGACGTGGACGTACCCGGCACGCCGGCGTGGCAGGAAAAGATCACCGGCGTGTCGCGCGCCGAGGTCATCGAGATCGCGCGCGAGTTCGCCCGCACCGCCGACAAGACCCGTGGCCGCAGCATGATCATCGTCGGCGCGGGCATGAACCACTGGTTCCACAACGACATGAACTACCGCGGCCTGATCAACATGCTGGTCATGTGCGGCTGCGTCGGCCAGACCGGTGGCGGCTGGGCGCATTACGTCGGCCAGGAGAAGCTGCGTCCGCAGACCGGCTGGCTGCCGCTGGCGTTTGCGCTGGACTGGAGCCGGCCACCGCGGCAGATGAATGGCACTTCGTTCTTCTATTTCATGTCCGACCAGTGGCGCTACGAGAAGCTGCAGGTCAAGGAGCTGCTGTCGCCGCTGGCCGATCCGGACAGGTATCCCGGCAGCCTGGTCGACCTCAACCTGCGCGCGATCCGCATGGGCTGGTTGCCGAGCGCGCCGCAGCTGGACCGCAATCCGCTGCAGGTGGTGCACGCGGCCGCGCAGGCCGGACAGGCACCCGCGGATTACGTGGTGGCGCAGATGAAATCCGGCGCGATGGATTTCGCCTATGCCGATCCGGATGCCCCGCAGAACTTTCCGCGGGTGATGTTCATCTGGCGCTCCAACCTGCTGGGTTCCTCCGGCAAGGGCCACGAATACATGCTTCGCCATTTTCTCGGCACCCGGCACGGCCTGCAGGGCAAGGATCTGGGCGAGAGCGGCGAGATCAAGCCGCAGGACGTGAAGTGGCACGATGAAGCGCCGGAAGGCAAGCTCGACCTGCTGGTCACGCTCGACTTCCGCATGTGCACCACCGCGCTGTACTCCGACGTGGTGCTGCCGACCGCGACCTGGTACGAAAAGAACGACCTCAACACCTCCGACATGCATCCGTTCATCCATCCGCTGTCCAAGGCGGTGGATCCGGCGTGGGAGTCGCGCAGCGACTGGGACATCTTCAAGGGCATCGCGCGCAGCGTCAGCGACATGGCGCCGGGCGTGCTCGGCGTGGAGCAGGACGTGGTGCTGGTGCCGACGCTGCACGACACCCCGAACGAGCTCGCCATGCCGTTCGGCGTGAGCGACTGGACGAAGGGCGAGTGCGAGCCGATCCCCGGCAAGACCATGCCGTCGATTGTGGTGGTCGAACGCGACTACACGAACCTGTACAAGAAGTTCACCTCGCTCGGCCCGCTGCTCGACAAGCACGGCAACGGCGGCAAGGGCATGAACTGGAATACGCAGGACGAGGTGGACTTCCTCGGCGAGCTCAACCATCGCGTCCGCGACGAGGGCGTCAGCCAGGGTCGTCCGCAGATCGAGAGCGCAATCGACGCCTGCGAGGTGATCCTGCACCT
>JBDSFV010000038.1:0-17810 GCA_039919355.1 Luteimonas sp.
GAGGCCTGCCGCACCCACGGCTTCCGCTCGGTCAACATCGACCTGATCTACGGCCTTCCGAAACAGAATGCGGATGGTTTCGCACGCACGCTCGACACCGTCGTCGCCATGCGCCCCGACCGCCTCGCCGTCTACAGCTATGCGCACCTGCCGGAACTGTTCAAGGCGCAGCGGCAGATCGATGCCGCGGACCTCCCCGACGCCGGGACCAGACTGTCCCTGCTGCAGCTCGCGATCGACAAGCTGACGTGCGCAGGCTATGCCTACATCGGCATGGACCATTTCGCGCTGCCCGACGACGAGCTCGCGCGCGCGCAGGAACGCGGCAGCCTGCATCGCAACTTCATGGGCTACACCACCCACGCCGACAGCGACCTCGTCGGCCTGGGCGTCAGCGCGATCAGCCACATCGGCGACAGCTTCAGCCAGAACCCGCGCGACCTGCCGAGCTGGCAGATCGCGATCGATGAGGGCCGCCTGCCGGTGTTCCGCGGCATGCGCCTGGACGAGGACGACCGGCTGCGCGCCGATCTGATCCAGCAGCTGATGTGCCAGGGCGAAGTGCCGATCGGCGCGCTCGAGCGCCGTTATGCCATCGATTTTGGCACCTACTTCGCCGAAGCGCTCGCGCAGCTGCAGCCGATGCAGGCCGACGGCCTGGTCCGGATCGAGCCCGGACGCATCGCGGTCACTACGCAGGGCCGCCTGTTGTTGCGTAATATCGCGATGTGCTTCGATCGTTACCTGCAGATGCCAGCGATCACCGGCAACGCGCCTGCTCCGCGCTTCTCCCGCGCGATCTGAGTCCGCGCGGGGGCAACGCGTGAGCGGCACCGCCTTCCCGCGCGTCGACCGGCGCACGCTCGCCGACGACGGCGATGCCCTGCATTTCTGCTCGACTTGCGCGTTCTCGCAGGCCTGCCTGTCGCAGGGCATGGACAAGAGCGCACTGATGGACCTGCACGTGCTGGTCGAGCATGTGGGCCCGCTCCACGCGGGCGACCACCTCTTCCGCGAAGGCGATCCGTTCGAGGCGATCGCCGCGGTCCGCGCAGGCACGGTGAAGACCTACGTGGTCGACCGCGATGGTCACGAGCATGTGCTCGGATTCCACCTGCCGGGCGAGGTGATCGGTCTGAACGCGATCGACGGCGACCACTATCCCTGCAATGCGGTCGCGCTGGACACCGTGACGCTGTGCCGGTTCTCGTTCCCGAAGATCTCGGTGCTGGCAGCGCGCCTGCCCGGCCTGCAGCAGCAGTTGTTCCGGCTGATGAGCCGCGACATCGGCAATGCCGCACTGCTGGCCGGAGACTGGTCGGCAGACCAGCGCATGGCGGCGTTCCTGATCGGCCTGTCGCGGCGGCTGGCAGCGCGCGGCTTTGCCGCCGACCGCTTCCAGCTGACGATGGCACGTACCGACATCGCCAACTACCTGCGGCTGGCACCGGAAACAGTCAGCCGAGTGCTCAAGCGCTTCCAGGACGAGGGCCTGCTCACGGTCGACCGGCGCGAACTGGAACTGGTCGGCATCGACCGGCTCGAGTCCCTCGCCTTGCCGGTGCTTCGGCACTGACCCGGTGCGGTCGTCACATCCTTGATCCATTGGTAAAGCCGCCGACAACCATCGTGACCGCGCCAGGGCGGTGCCGCTTGACCTGAATCATGGCGAACGACCGAGGCGCACCCGAACATGCGGCATCCATTCCGGAGATTGTCATGAGCAATACCCGAAAGCTATGGCTGGGCCTGGCCGTCCTGCTCATCGCGTCGTTCGCAGTGCTGCTATGGGCGGGAGGCGAGATCTTCCGCGCCGCGCCGCCGATACCGGAGCAGGTGGTCGCGCGGGACGGCGCGGTGGTCTACACCCGTGCGGATATCGAGGAAGGGCGGCAGGTCTGGCAGTCGATCGGCGGCATGCAGCTGGGCTCGATCTGGGGCCACGGCGCCTACGTCGCTCCAGACTGGAGCGCGGACTGGCTGCACCGGGAGGCTGTCGACGTGCTCGATATCTGGGCACGCCGCGATGGCGGCATGGCGACCTATGCCGAGCTGCCGGCCGAGCAGCAGGCCGCATTGCGCGGGCGCCTGCAGGAAATGATGCGGGCCAATACCTACGACCCCGCGACCGGCACGATCACGCTGACCCAGGACCGCGTCGCCGCGCTGTCCAATGTCGCCGCGCACTACGAGAGCCTGTTCGGCAACGACCCGGCGACCGCGAAGCTGCGCGAAGCCTATGCGATGAAGGACGACACGGTCGACACCCTCGAGCATCGGCGCGCACTGACCGCCTTCTTCTGGTGGACGGCATGGGCGGCGACCACTGAGCGACCCGGCGAATCCGGCAACACCATCCCCGACAAGAGCGGCTTCGCCAGCAAGAAGATTACCTATACCAATAACTGGCCGAGCGAGCCGCTGGTCGGCAACATGCCACCGCCGGCCTTTTGGGTGTGGTCGGCCTTCAGCGTGCTGTTCCTGATCGCCGGTATCGCCGCGCTCGGCTGGCACTACGCAGTGTCCCACGGCCGCGGCGAGGAGCCGCATGTGATCCCGGCCACAGATCCGTTCGCGGCGCTGCGGATCACGCCGTCGATGCGCGCGACCGCGAAGTACTTCTGGGTGGTGCTGGCACTGTTCCTGACCCAGATCCTGCTCGGCGCGATTACCGCGCACTACCAGGTCGAGGGCCAGCAGGCGTACGGCTTCGCACTCTCGCAGTACCTCCCCTACTCGCTCTCGCGCACCTGGCACACCCAGTTGGCGGTGCTGTGGATCGCGACCGCCTGGATTGGTACCGGCCTGTACATCGCACCGGCGCTGTCGGGGCATGAGCCGAAGTTCCAGCGCCTTGGCGTCAACTTCCTGTTCGTCTGCCTGCTGATCATCGTGGTCGGCTCGTTCGTGGGCCAGTGGTTTGCGGTGATGCAGAAACTTGGTCTGAAGTACAACTTCTGGTTTGGCCACCAAGGCTGGGAATACGCGGACATGGGCCGCTTCTGGCAGTGGTTCCTGTTCATCGGCCTGCTGTTGTGGGTGAGTCTCGTCGGCCGGGCGCTGTGGCCGGTGCTGCGCGGACCGGCGAACGAATCGAAGTCGATCATCGGCCTGCTGTTCCTGTCGACGGTCGCGATCGGCCTGTTCTACGGCGCTGCGCTGATGTGGGGCGAGCACACGCACCTCTCCGAGGTCGAGTACTGGCGCTGGTGGCTGGTGCACCTGTGGGTCGAGGGCTTCTTCGAGGTGTTCGCCACTGCGGTCATGGCGCTGATCTTCACCCGCCTGGGCCTGATCAAGACCTCGACCGCTACGGTTACGGTGCTGTTTGCCACGATCATCTTCATGGCCGGCGGCGTGCTCGGCACCCTGCACCACCTGTACTTCGTCGGCACACCGACTGCGGTCGTGGCGCTGGGCGCGAGCTTCAGCGCGCTGGAGGTGGTGCCGCTGGCCTACATCGGCTTCGAGGCCTACCACACATGGAAGCTCGGTCAGGCCACGCCGTGGATGGCGCGCTACCGCTGGCCGGTCCTGTTCTTCATCGCGGTCTCGTTCTGGAACCTGGTGGGTGCGGGCCTGTTCGGTTTCCTGATCAACCCGCCGCTGTCTTTGTACTTCATGCAGGGCCTGAACCTGACCCCGCTGCATGGCCACCTGGCGTTGTTTGGCGTGTACGGCATGCTTGGCATCGCGCTGGTACTGTTTTGCCTGCGAGGACTGCGCGGCCAGATGGTCTGGGACACCCGGCCGCTCAAGGTGTCCTTCTGGGCGCTCAACATCGGCTTGGCGCTGATGGCTGTGCTGACATTGCTGCCTCTGGGCACCATGCAACTGCTGGCCACGCTTGAGCATGGTTATGCCTACGCGCGCTCGGCCGAGTTCATGCAGCAACCGATCGTGAAGCTGCTGATCTGGATGCGGGTGCCGGGCGACATCATCTTCAGCGTCGGCGCGCTCGCGCTGGCCTGGTTCGTGTTGCGGTTGTGGGTGGCGCCGAGCCGCGAGCCGGTACTCGCCGGCGAGACCGAACGGCTCGACCGTTGAACGGAGGGTGGATGCGAGGGGGCGGCTTCGCTGCCCCGTTCGCATTTCCACGCAGCGGCGTTTGCTCCGGCGACGCTGATCTGCCCCAAGGCCACGCTGTCTCCTTCGCTGCAGATTGAGGAACATGGATACGATCCCCCCGCCATCGCTGCACCAGCTCTCACCGCGCCTGCTCGGCAGCGCGCCGCATCGACTGATGTTCTTCATCGGCGCCAGCAACCTGATGCTGGCGATGGCTTGGTGGGCGGCGTGGTTGCTGACCACGCGTTGGCCGCTGTTCGCGATGCCGCAGCCGCGCATGTACGCAGGCTGGCTGCACGCCTTTGTCATGCAATACCAGGTGTTACCGAGCTTCTTCTTTGGTTTCCTGCTGACCACGTTCCCGCGCTTGATGGGCCAGCCGGAGATCCCGCGCCGGCGTTTCCTGCCGATCGGCATCGGCCTGTTCGGCGGGCAACTCGCGACCCTGCTTGGTGCGACCTGTGGCGAGCCATGCGTTTTGGTCGGCGTGCTGCTGACGCTAGCCGGCTGGTGTGCAGGCCTGGCCGCGCTCGGGCCGTTGCTGCTGCGCGACACAGGCACGAACTGGCATGCGCGTTCCTGCTACGCAGCGCTGCTGCTCGGCCTGGTCGGATTGCTGGCATGGACGGGCTTCGTGCTTGGCGCATCGGCACTCTGGGCCTTCGCCAGCATCAAGATCGGCACCTTCGGATTGTTGTTGCCGGTCTTCGTCACAGTCGCGCACCGCATGTTTCCGTTCTTTGCAGGCAATGTCGTCGCCGGCTACAAGCCGTGGCGGCCACTGTGGCTGTTGGGCGCCTTCTGGGCGCTCGCGCTGCTGCATCTCGCGCTCGAACTGGTGCACGGTGACCGCTGGCTCTGGCTGTCCGACCTGCCGCTGCTCGCGCTGACCGCAACCCTGTGGTGGCGCTGGTGGCCGCGTGGCCCGAAGCCGGGGCTCCTGGCGGTGCTGTTCGTCGGATTGGCGTGGTTGCCGATCGCCTTCGCGTTGTATGCGGCGCAGAGCCTCGCGTATGTCGCGACCGGTGTC
This sequence comes from Luteimonas sp., assembly GCA_039919355.1. Classification (GTDB taxonomy): domain Bacteria; phylum Pseudomonadota; class Gammaproteobacteria; order Xanthomonadales; family Xanthomonadaceae; genus Cognatiluteimonas. The sequence continues at coordinate 5,099 of JBDSFV010000038.1, forward strand.
TTCTGGCTCGGCCGCGCGCCGGCGCATGCGCTGTTCATCGGCTTCTTCGGCAGCGTGCTGATCGCGATGGTGACGCGCGTGACGCAGGGACATTCCGGACGGCCATTGGTGATGCCACGCGCGGCCTGGTTCGCGTTCATCGCGATCCAGCTGGTCGCGCTGCTGCGCATCGCCGCCGAACTTGCACCGGACAGCATGGCCTGGCAAGCGATCGCCGCATGCGGCTGGCTGCTGGCTTTCGCGCCGTGGGTCGCGCGCATCGGCCGCATCTATCTCGCACCGCGCGCGGACGGGAAGCCAGGCTGAGGAACGACAGGGAATGATCGAGTTCTATCCGCAGATCAAATGGGTGCACATCGCGGCGGTGCTCGCGAGCGGCAGCCTGTTCCTGCTGCGCGGGCTGCTGCTGCAGGCCGGACAGCAGCGTCTGGCGATGATTGCGCCGGTGCGCTACCTGAGCTATTCGATCGGCACCGTGCTGCTGACCGCCGCACTGATGTTGCTGACGATCCTGCCCCGCGCGATGTTCGCCAACGGCTGGCTCACGGTGAAGCTGGTGCTGGTGGTGGTTTACGTCGTGCTCGGCAGCTTTGCGCTCAAACGCGGGCGCACGCCGCGCGTGCGCCTGACGTGTTACCTGCTCGCGCTGCTGACGTTCGGCTTGGTCGTCACCATCGCGCGCGCGCGCCATCCGCTCGGGATCTTCTTCCGCTGGTTCGGCTGAAAGCGCGCGCCGCGGCCGAAGCGCGGTTCGACCATGCTCCCGGTTGATCGAGATCAAGGCTGTCCGCATGCACGGCCCTAACCTGTCCACAACGCCTGGTGCCAGAGCACCGCCCATGGACATGCGCATGCCCCTCGATCGCGATCGCGCCATGCTCGATGCCTGCTTTCTCGGCCCCTATGGCGAGAACGACACGATGCTGGAGAAGCTCGTCGTCGAATTCCTGCGCGACCATGTGTACTGGCGGCGCAACTTCCATCCCGAGGACCCGCCGGCGATCTCCACGCGCGCCGCGCAGCACCCGGACTACCTCGCCTTCGAGGCGCGGCTGCGGCAGGAACTGCACCAGCTCTCGGCCGCGCTGAAGAAATCGGTGCCGTTCCACAGCCCGCGCTACCTCGGCCACATGGTGTCCGACCTGCTGATCCCGGGCCTGGCCGCGCAGATCCTCACCCTGCCCTACAACCCGAACAACGTCAGCGAGGATGCGGCGCCGGTGACGGTGGACATGGAGGTCCAGGTCGGGCTGCAACTGGCGCGGATGCTCGGCTACCCGCACGATCCGGCGCGCGTGGATTGCGCGTTCGGCCACCTGACGTCCGGCGGCACGCTCGCCAACTACCAGGCACTGCGGCTCGCGCTCGCGCTGAAGGCGTTCCCGGTCGCGCTGCGCGCCGCTGGCGTGCCCGACATCGCTCTGCCCGCGGACGACTGGATCGCCTTCAACCTGGCGCCGCAGGCCGGCATCGCCCTGCTTGAGCAATGGCAGGCCTGGCTCGCCGCGCAGACGGTGACGGCGCGCAAGCGCTGGAACGCGGCGGTGCAGGCGCAGCGGATCGAGCAACTCGGCCTGGCCGGTTTCTTCGCCGCGCATCCGCAACTGCGGGTGCCGAAGGTGCTCGCGCCGATCACCGCGCACTACTCGTGGAGCAAGGGCCTGAAACTGCTCGGCCTCGGCCGCGCGCAGCTGCAGCTGCTGCCCGAGCGCGGGATGCGGCTCGACCTCGATGCGCTCGAGACCACACTCGCGGCATGCGCGCGCGAGCGCCAGCCGGTGCTGCTCGCGGTCGCGGTGCTCGGCACCACTGAGTACGGTACGATCGACCCGGTCGACGGCGTGGCCGATGCGCGCGACCGCCACGCCGCGCTCGGCCTGGGCTTCGGCGTGCACGTCGACGGCGCCTGGGGCGGTTATCTCGCCACGATGTTCCGCAACGCCGACGGCAGCCTGCGCACGCTGGCCGAGGTCCACAACGGATTCGATGCATTCCCGTCGCCCGAGGTGCACGCCGCGTTCGCCGCGCTCGGGCGCACCGACTCGATCACGGTCGATCCGCACAAGCTCGGCTACCTGCCCTACGGCGCCGGCGCCTTCGTCTGCCGCGACCATCGCGCGATGGCCCTGCTCGCCGAGCAGGCCGACTACGTCTTCCACGACGCGACGCCCGCCGGCTACCTGGCCCGCTACCGCAGCCTCGGCCAGTTCATCCCCGAGGGCTCGAAGCCCGGCGCGGCCGCGGCCGCAGCCTACGTCACCCACAAGGTGCTGCCGCTCGACCACGCGCATTTCGGCCGACTGCAGGCGCAGACGATTGTCTCCGCCGAGGCCTTCGACAAGCGCGCGCGCCGGTTCGCCGACGAGATGTCCGGCACCGTGCATGCCCTGGTGCCGTTCGCGCCCGACAGCAACCTGGTCTGCCTGGCGCTCAATCCCGCCGGCAACCGCGACGTGTCGCGTGCCAATGCCTTCGTGCGCCGCCTGCACGCCGAGCTGCGCTGCGATCCCGGCCAGCCGTTGCAGCTCAAGGAGTTCTTCGGCTCGGTCACCAGCCTGCAGCCCGAGGCGGTCGGCAAGGTCGAGATGCAGCGCATCCTGGACGCGCTCAGCCTCGATCCGGCCACGCTCGGCGGCGAGCACGACGACCGCCTGCTGATCCTGCGCCACACGCTGATGAACCCGTACCTGATCGACCACGAGAACGGCATCAGCTACATCGATCGCTATTTCGATTTCCTTGCGCGGCGCACGCGCGCGTTGCTTGCCCTGGAGCGGGCCGCATTGGAGCCGGCCGCGTGAGCGCAGTGCACGAGCGGACGTGGCTGCACGAGGCGCTCGCCGCGCTCGAACGCGAGGTCGCGCGCTCGGCCGACACCCACCTGTTGCGACTCGAGTTTCCGGGCTTCCCGGGCATCGGCTTCTACTTCAAGGACGAGGCCGCCCATCCCTCCGGCAGCCTCAAGCACCGGCTCGCGCGCTCGCTGTACCTGTACGCGCTGTGCAACGGCCGGCTGCACGAGGGCCAGGAGGTGGTCGACGCATCCTCCGGCAGCACCGCGATCTCGGAAGCCTGGTTCGCGCGCCTGCTCGGCCTGCGCTTCACTGCGGTGATGCCGGCCTGCACCGCGCCGGGGAAGATCCGTGACGTGCGCGCGCTCGGCGGGCATTGCGATCTGGTCGACGATGCCAACGCGATCCCGGCACGCGCCGTCGAACACGCCGCGCGCGGCGCTTGTCATCTCGACCAGTTCGGTCTGGCCGAACGCGCGACCGACTGGCGCGGCAACAACAACATCGCCGAGTCGATCCTCGCGCAGCTGGCGCGCGAGCCGCATCCGCAACCGGCGTGGATCGTTTGCGGCGCCGGCACCGGCGGCACCTCGGCGACGATCGGGCGCTACCTGCGCTACCGCGGGCTGTCGACACGGCTGTGTGTGGCCGAGCCGAGCGGCGGCGCGTTCGCGGTCGGCTGGCAGACTCGGGCCCGGGATGCGTGCGCGACCCGGTCGACACTGATCGAGGGCATCGGCCGCCCGCGCGTGGAGCCGAGCTTCCTGTTCGACGTCGTCGACGCGGTCATCGAGGTCGACGACGGGATCTCGATTGCGGCGACATGGCTGCTGCAGGAGCTGTTCGGCTTCCGCTACGGCGGCTCCTCGGGCACGAATCTCGCGGCCTGCCTGCAGCTGGCCGCACGCATGCGCGAACGCGGCGAGCGCGGCAGCATCGTCAGCCTGCTGTGCGACCGCGGCGAGCGCTACGACCAGACCCTGTTCGACGCGCGCTGGCTGGCGGCGCGCGGGATCGACCCGCAACCGCTGTGCGATGAACTGCAACGCTGCCTGCACACCGGCCAATGGACGGTGCCGATGGCGCAGCCGGGCTGATCTCCAATGGCGCGCGCCATGCCGCCTCAATCCTCGCGCACCGGCGAAGCGCCGACCGCCGGCACTTGATCTGCGTCAGTGCGTTCGACCCTGGGGCCGGCGAGGCTGCTCGCCCCACCCTGGCGGCCGGCGCATGAGCTACCACGACCTGCGGTCCTTCCTTTCCCGGCTGGAGCACGATGGCCAGCTCGCGCGCGTGCAGGCGCCGGTCGACCCGGACCTGGAATCGACCGCACTGTGCCTGCGCGCATTGCGCGAGGGCGGCCCGGCGCTATTGATGGAGCGGCCGGTGCCGACTGGGCGCGGGGACGATGGGGACGCCCCGCACGCGCTGCTCGGCAACCTGTTCGGCCACCGCTCCCGGATCGAGGCCGCGCTCGCCGGGCGTCCGCTGGCCTCGCTGCGCGAGCTCGGCGAACTGCTCGCCGCAATCAAGGAACCGCGCTGGCCGTCGAGCCTGAAACAGGCGCTGTCGAGCTGGCCGGAGCTCGCGCAGGTCGCGCATATCGCGCCACGGCTGATGCGCGAGGCCGCCTTCCAGCACGAAACGCGGGTGCGCGACGAGATCGACCTGGCATGTCTGCCGATCCAGCGCTGCTGGCCGCAGGACGCCGGCCGGCTGATCACGTTCGGCCTGGTGGTCACCCGCGGACCGAACAAGCCGCGGCAGAACGTGGCGATCTACCGCATGCAGGTGATCGGCCCGAACCGCGTGATCATGCGCTGGCTGCCGCACCGCGGCGGTGCGCTCGACTACGCCGACTGGAAGGCCACGCACCCGGACCAGCCCTTTCCCGTGCTGGTGGCGATCGGCGCCGATCCGGCGACGATGCTGGCGGCGGTCGCGCCGGTGCCGGACACATTGTCGGAGTACGAGTTCGCCGGCCTGCTGCGTGGCGAGCGCACGCGCGTTTGGCGCAGCGCCCTGACCGGGCTGGACGCACCGGCCGGCGCCGAGATCCTGTTCGAGGGCCACATCCATCCCGGCGACACTGCGCTGGAGGGACCGTTCGGCGATCACACCGGCTACTACAACGCCGCCGACCACTTTCCGGTGCTGACGATCGATCGCATGCACCTGCGCCAGGACGCGATCTACCACGGCAGCTACATGGGCCGCGCGCCGCATGATGAACCCTCGGTATTGGCGCTCGCGCTCAACGAGATCTTCGTGCCGATCCTGCGCAAGGTGTTCCCCGAGATCGTCGACTTCTACCTGCCGCCGGAAGCGTGTTCCTACCGCATCGCCGTAGTGTCGATCCGCAAGCAGTACGCCGGCCACGCGCGCCGGATCATGATGGGCGTGTGGTCCTACCTGCGGCAGTTCACCTACACCAAGTTCGTGATCGTCACCGACGACGACATCGATGTGCGCGACTGGTCGCAGGTGATCTGGGCGGTGTCGACGCGGGTCGACCCGGCGCGCGACACGTTGCTGGTCGAGAACACGCCGATCGACTACCTGGATTTTTCCAGCCCGACGCCGGGCCTGGGTTCCAAGCTCGGCATCGATGCGACCAACAAGTGGCCCGGCGAGACCACACGCGCCTGGAGCCGGCCGATCGCGCTGGATGCGGCGGTGGAGAAGCGTGTGGACGTGCTGTGGTCGCAGCTGCCGCGCGGTCGCTGAGGAATTCAGCCCGCCTCTTCGGGCGGCGCACGAAGGGGTGGCGCCGGTCGACACGAGGCTATGCCGCGGCCAGGTGCTTAAGCTGACCCAGGTCAAGGCGGCCGCACTGGCACCGCGCGAAGATGCACGCCAATCCGGCCAGGAATCGCCGACCATGCCGCTCCACGATTTCTCCGACCTGCTGCAGGCCGCGCGCCAGCAACCCGAGCCGCAGCGGCTGCTGTTCGTGTTCGCCGCTGCCGAATTGCCGCGCGCTGCCACCGACGAGGAGCAAGCCCGCTTCGAGCGCAGCGAGGGCGGTGCGCTGTCACCGGTGGTCTGCGTGGACAAGTTGCCGGAGGAGATCGAGAGCTTCGCGGGGCTGCTGGACGAATCGACCCGCACCGGCATCGCCTGGGACATCGTGTTCGTCGCGGCCATGTCGGGTCGCGGCGGTTACGCGCCCAATCCCGACGAAGCGGTGCAACCACTGCGGATGATGGTCGAGGCGATCAAGGGCGGGCGCATCGCGGAGTTCCTGGCGGTGAGCCGTGAAGGCGAACTGGTACAACTGCAATGACGATGAGCCGCGCGCCCCATGCGGGTCGGACAGGAATCGTCGACACGGCAGGTCCTGACCCCGGGAGAAACGCATGACAACGCAAACGCTATCGATCGAACCCCGCGGCCGCAGCCGGCTCTGGGTCGTGTTCTGGATTTACGGGGTGCTCACCAGCCACCTGTTCTTCGGCGCGATCCTGTACTTCTACCGCCAGATCGGGACACCGTTGCTGGCCGTGCTGCTGGCTGGCTTCGTCGCCTACACCGCCTGGATCATGCGCACGGTGTGGGTGAACGCCTTCAACGTGCAGAAGGAAATCCATGGCCACATCGCCCGCGCCTTGACCGTCGCCTGGGCGATCAACGCGCTGCTGGTCTCGGGTTTTCTGTTGCTCGGCCACTTGGGCGCGATGACGTTGCCGATCTGACCGTGGCCGCGCCCGGGCATGCCAGTGTCGCCATGCCGTCGCCATGCAGGTGTCGACAGGATTGGCGAGCGCGATGAATCCGACGCCCATGGCCAAAGGTGGGTGGGCACAGCTGCGTTTGGACGTGTCCGGCATGTCGCCCGCGTATTTCGGCATGGTCATGGCGACCGGCATCGTGTCGATCGGCGCCAACATGCTCGGCCTGCCGAGGATCGCGCACGGCCTGTTCGTGCTCAACGCGGCCGTCTATGCCGTGCTGTGGGTGCTGTACATCCTGCGCCTGCTGCGATACCCGCGGATGTTCTTCAACGACCTGTGCGATCACCTGCGCGGGCCTGGCTTTTTCACTGCCGTCGCCGCGACCAGCGTGCTGGGGAGCCAGTGCCTGCTGCTGACCGGCAACGTCGCTGCCGGCATGGTCCTGTGGTGCCTTGCGATCGCACTGTGGCTGACCCTCACCTACGCCATCTTCACCATTTTCACGATCAAGGAAAACAAGCCGACGCTGGATCGCGGCATCAACGGTGGCTGGTTGCTGGCCGTCGTGGCCACGCAGTCGATCGCGGTGCTCAGTGCGCTGCTCGCCGCGCACATCGGCCAGCCCTACAAGCTGGAGATGAATTTCTTCGCGCTGTCGATGTGGCTGTGGGGCGGGATGCTCTACATCTGGATGATGTCGCTGATCTTTTACCGCTACACGTTTTTCCCGTTCCGTCCGGACGACCTGTCCCCGCCGTACTGGATCAACATGGGGGCGATGGCGATCTCGACGCTGGCCGGGTCGCTGCTGATCGTCAACGCCGCCGAGGCTCCGTTCCTGCTTTCGCTGCACCCGTTTCTCAAGGGGTTCACGATTTTCTACTGGGCGACAGGCACGTGGTGGATCCCGATGCTGCTGGTGCTGGGCGTGTGGCGCTACGTCTACAAACGCTTTCCGCTCAAATACGACCCGCTGTACTGGGGCGCGGTGTTCCCGCTCGGGATGTATGCCGCCAGTACCCACGAGATGACGCTGGCGATGGGCTTCGGCTTCCTGGCGTGGCTGCCGAGGCTGTTCCTGTATGTTGCCCTCGCCGCGTGGCTGGCCACGTTTATCGGTGTGCTGCGCAGCGTCGCCCGCGTGCTGCTCAGCCCCCCGGTCGATCCGCCGCTGCCACCATGATTTCCGGCAGATCGGTTTCGCTGCCGATCGACGGGAAGTGGCGGCGCTCCATGCGCCGGATGGTGAAGTGCATCCATGTCAGCGCCGTGGCGACCAGCACGAACAGCAGCATGAAGCAGCTGGTCCAGATACCCGTCAGATCGTTCAGCACGCCAAAGGAAATCGGCAGGATGAAACCGCCGAGTCCGCCGATCATGCCGACCACGCCGCCGACCGAGCCGACGTGACCCGGGTAATAGGTAGGGATGTGCTTGTACACCGCCGCCTTGCCCAATGACATGAAAAAGCCGAGCACGAACACCAGCACGGTGAACGGGACTACGCCGATGGCGAGCCGGAAGCTGAGGTCGCCCTCGATGCCCTTCACCACGTATTGGGTATCGGGATAGGCCAGCAGGAAGGTACAGATGGTCGCCACGCCAAACGTCCAGTACATCACCCGGCGCGCCCCGATCTTGTCCGACAGCCAGCCGCCCACGATGCGGAACAGGCTGGCCGGGATCGAGTAGCACGCGGCAACGAGACCGGCGGTGGCCACGTCCAGCCCGTACGCACCGATCAGGTAATGCGGCAGCCATAGCGCAAGCGCCACGAACGCGCCGAACACGAAGAAGTAATACATCGAGAAGCGCCACACCTGGATGTTCTTCAGCGGCGCCATCTGTTCGCGGAACGACATCGGCTTGACGCCGGACCTGCGGCGTTCTGCCAGCGCCGGGTCATCCTTGGTGAACAGGTAGAAGATCATCGCGGCCACGGCCAGGCCAACGGCCCAGACCCTGGCTACCATGATCCAACCCGCGGCCACCATCACCATCGGCGCGAGCAACTTGGTCACCGCTGCACCGACGTTGCCGGCGCCGAACACGCCCAGTGCGGTGCCCTGCTTGCTGGCCGGGAACCACTTGGACACATAGGACACGCCCACCGCGAATGAGCCTCCGGCAACACCGACGAACAGCGCCGCGACCAGGAACTGCGGATAGGTGTGCGCGTACGTCAGCATCCACGTCGCCACCGCGCCGCAGAGCATGACCACGGCGAGCACCATGCGCCCACCGTACTGGTCGGCCCAAATGCCCAGGAACAGGCGAATCAGCGAACCGGTAAGGATGGGTGTGGCGATCAGCAGACCGAACCGGGTGTCGTTGAGCCCGAGTTGCTGCTTGATCTGGATGCCGATGATCGAAAAGATCGTCCACACCGCGAAGCACACGGTGAAGGCGAACGTGCTGAGCCACATGGCCCGCTGTCGTTGACCGTTGGAGACAGTCGCAAGGTCTTGCATGGTGGGATGTCCGGAAGTTGAAATGGAACCTGGGCCAGGTTGCTTCCGCCTGCGCGCGACCGGATGCCCCACCACTGTTCTGCGCGGCAGGCATTACCCAAGCGTGCGAATCCGTGCTGGCTGCGTCGCCAGGGCGGCGGACGCAATCACGCTGCCTGCGCTTCGATCTCATCCAGCCCGCGCACCTCATGGCGCTCCTGCAACGTCAGCAGGTAGTGCTGCAATTCGCGCTGGCGCACCTGCAGCTCCAGGTAATCTGAGATCTGCGCGCGCACTGCGGCGAACGGCAGTGCCTCACCCGGCGCAACCTCGTCGATGCTGACCACGTGGTAGCCCCAGCGCGATTCCACCGGGAACGCGGCCAGCCCCTCGCGCAGGCGGAAGATCTGACGGTCGAACTCCGGCGTGGTCTGGCCGCGTTGCAGCCAACCCAGCGCGCCGCCCTGCTCTTTCGATGGGCAGTCGGAATGACGCATGGCGAAGTCGGCGAACAGCACCGGGTTGCTATTGAGCTCGGCGATCAGGCGCTCGCCCTGGCTGCGGGCATTGAAGCGGCCGGTGATGTCGTCAACGGCCGCACCCAGCAGGACGTGGCGCACGCGGATTCGGTCGGGCGAATGGAACCGCTCGCGGTTCTGCTGGTAATAGCGCAGGCAGTCGTCGTCGTTGGGCACGCGGTCTTCGATCTCGCGTTCCAACAGCATGCGGATGCTGGCCTCCTCGGCGGTCTCACGCCCAATGCGCTCCACTTCCTCGCTCAGGCCGAGCCGCTCAATCTCACGACGCAGCAGCTCGCGCACCACCAGCGCGCGTGCCGCATCGGCCCGCGATTGTTCCGGCTTCATGGTGCGGTGGTGCTGCATCTCGCGGGCGATGTCGGCCTCGCTGATCGGCGTGTCGGCGACGAACAGCAGACACGGCGCCGGTTGGCCCAGCGTGCGCGGGCCGTCGGCGTCTTCGCCGTGGTGGTCGTGGGCGTCCTCGGGCATCGGCTTCTGCGAGTCGATGATGGTGATCGGCAGCACGCGCGATTGGGGCTTGGCGTGGCTCATGGATTACGCCCTCGGGCCGTAGCGCAGCGGGGCCTGGCGACGACGCACCACCTGGTACGGACGCCACAGGTAGCTGACCGGAATGCTCCACACATGCACCAGCCGGGTGAACGGCACGATCAGGATCAGGGTCAGGCCGAGGAGTACGTGCGCCTTGTAGACCCAGTGCACGCCGGTGATGAAATCTGCAGCGCCGGCGCGGAAGGTGACGATGTGCTGCGCCCATTCGCCCAGCGCGATCATCACGCTGCCATCCATGTGCCGGGTGGACACGACGATGCTGATCATGCCCAGCACCAGCTGCGCGAACAGCAGCACCAGCACCAGCGTGTCACCGAAGGTGCCGGTGGCGCGCACGCGCGGATTGAACAGCCGTCGCACCAGCAGGATGCTGATGCCGATGAAGCACAGCACGCCGAACACGCCGCCGACCACCATCGCCAGCAACTGCTTCTGCGGCGCGGTGATGAACGCCTCGTACACGGAATGCGGCGTCAGCAGGCCGATCAGATGGCCGCCGAGGATGGCGAGCACGCCAACGTGGAACAGGTTGCTGCCCACGCGCATGCCGCGGTCGGACAGCAGCTGGCTCGACCCGGTGCGCCAGGTGTAGGCGGCGCGGTCGAAACGCGCCCAGCTGCCGATGAAGAACACCGCCAGCGCGATGTACGGATACCACTGGAACGCGAATTGATGGACATCATCATTCATGGTTGCACCTGTCGGGTGGCGGCGGAGCTTGCGGGCACTCGGCTGGTCGGCGAGCAGTTCTCGTCGGGCGCTTCGGCGCCGAAGCGGACGGCTTCCTCTTCCCACAGTCGGTCCATGACCTCGGGCGTGTCGTCGCGAGGTTCCTCACTGGCGCGACGGCGCAATGCACCCAGGTCGGGCGTACCGTCGGCGTATTCGACCAGGATCTCGAACAGCACCGCGTACGGGCTGTTGCGCTCGCCGGCTCGCGCGGCCAGCAGGCCGACGATGTTGCTGACGTGTTGCAGCCAGTCGCGGGCCTCGTCCTGCGGTCGCTGGTCGAGGTATTCGAGTAGCAGCGGCAGGTAGTCCGGCAGCTCCCGGGCGGCCAGTTCGAAGCCGTTCTTGCGATAGGCCTCGATGAGGTCGACCATCGCCTGGCCGCGGTCGCGCGATTCACCGTGGATGTGCTCGAACAGCAGCAGGCTCATCGAGCGGCCGCGGTCGAACAGGCACAGCCAATCGTCCTGCGCAGTCAGCGGGTCGGTATCGAGCAGGCCGCACGCGAAGCCACCCAGCTCGCTCCGGCGCTGGGGCGACAGCGCCGGGTCGTCAGTGGCGTCCAGCAGCTCCTCGCGGTGCTGCCAGAGCTCGTCCTGCGGGTAATCCATCAGCACCCCGATCAGCTTGAGCAGGCTCATGAGCTCACCTCCTCCTTCTCCTGCCGGTTCGGATGTACCGCGTAAGTCGTCGTCTTGCGCGCACTGAACAGGTCGGCCGCGCTGTTGCCACTGCAACCGTTGCCGAAGGTGAAGCCGCAGCCGCCGCGCTCGCCGAACGCATCGTTGGCGTACTCGCGATGCGCGGTCGGGATGACGAAGCGGTCCTCGTAGTTGGCGATGGCAAGATAGCGGTACATGTCCTCGGCCTGGGCCACGGTGAGGCCGGCCTGCTTGAGCACTTCCAGGTCCTCGACGCCGTCGACGTTCCTCGCACGGCGCCAGGCGCGCATCGCCATCAACCGCTCCAGCGCGCGCACCACCGGGGCCTCGTCGCCGGCAGTCAGCATGTTGGCGAGGTAGCGCACCGGGATGCGCAGCGACGCGACGTCCGGCAGTTCGCCGTTCATGCCGATGCGGCCGCGCTCGGCGGCGGACTGGATCGGCGACAGCGGCGGCACGTACCAGACCATCGGCAGGGTGCGGTATTCCGGATGCAGCGGCAGCGCGAGCTTCCAGTCGATCGCCAGCTTGTAGACCGGCGAAGCCTTGGCGGCATCGAGCCAGCTGTCGGAGATGCCTTCCTTGCGCGCGGCGGCGATCACCCTGGGATCGAACGGATCAAGAAAAATGTCGAGGTGCGCCTGGTACAGGTCTTTCTCCGCCGGTACCGACGCGGCTTCCTGGATGCGGTCGGCGTCGTACAGCATCACGCCGAGGTAGCGGATGCGGCCCACGCAGGTTTCCGCACACACCGTCGGCTCGCCCATCTCGATGCGTGGGTAACAGAAGATGCACTTCTCGGATTTGCCGCTCTTCCAGTTGTAGTAGATCTTCTTGTACGGGCAGGCCGACACGCACATGCGCCAGCCGCGGCACTTGTCCTGGTCGATCAGGACGATGCCGTCCTCCTCGCGTTTGTAGATCGCACCCGACGGGCACGCCGACACGCACGCCGGGTTGAGGCAGTGCTCGCACAGGCGCGGCAGGTACATCATGAAGGTCTTCTCGAACGCGCCGTAGATCTCCTTCTGGATACCGTCGAAGTTGCGATCCTTGGCGCGCTTGGCGAACTCGGTGCCGAGGATCTCCTCCCAGTTCGGACCCCAATGGATCTTCTGCATGCGCTCGCCGGTGATCAGCGAGCGCGGGCGCGCGGTCGGCTGGTGCTTGACCTCGGGCGCTTCATGCAGATGCTGGTAGTCGAAGTCGAACGGCTCGTAGTAGTCGTCGATCTGCGGCAGGTCGGGGTTGGCGAATATCTTCGAGAGGATGCGCCAGCGACCGCCGGCTTTGAGTTGCAGTCGGCCGTTG
>JBDSFV010000039.1:0-5442 GCA_039919355.1 Luteimonas sp.
CGTGGGGCATCAAGGTCAACCGCATCGAGCTCAAGGACATCGCGCCGCCGCGCGACCTGATCGAGTCGATGGCGCGGCAGATGAAGGCCGAGCGCGAGAAGCGCGCCAACATCCTCGAAGCCGAGGGTTTCCGCCAGGCCGCGATCCTGAAGGCCGAGGGCGAGAAACAGTCGGTGATCCTCGAGGCCGAAGGCGACAAGGAGGCCGCGTTCCGCCAGGCCGAGGCGCGCGAGCGCCTGGCGCAGGCCGAGGCCAAGGCGACGGAACTGGTGTCCGATGCGATCGCCGGCGGCAACGTGCAGGCGATCAACTACTTCGTCGCGCAGAAATACATCGAGGCGTTCAAGGCGCTGGCCGAAGCGCCGAACCAGAAATTCGTGATGATGCCGATGGAATCGGCTGGCGTGATCGGCTCGCTCGGCGGCATCGCCGAGCTGGCGAGGGAGGCGATGGAGCGGCAGCCCAGCCGCGTCGTCGCCGCGCCAACGCCGCGCACGGGCGCCTGACGCATGCGCTGGGACGTCTTTGCCTGGGCGGCGGTCGCGTTGCTGCTGTTCGCCGCGGAAGCGCTGGCGCCGGGCGCCTTCATGCTGTGGCTGGGGTTCGCCGCGGTCGTGGTGTTCCTCGGCGTGCTGCTGGTGCCGGGGATTCCACTGCTGGCGCAGGCGGCCGCCTTCATCGTGCTCAGTTTCGTGTCGATCCAGGTGTATCGCACCCGGTTCCGCGGCCATGAGCGCCAGAGCGACCAGCCGGCGCTGAACCGCCGCGCCGCGCAGCTGGTCGGGCGCGTGGTGCCGCTGGAACGCGGCATCGTCAACGGTCGCGGCCGCGTGCAGATCGCCGATGCGTACTGGGATGTCAGCGGGCCTGAATTGCCTGCAGGTGCGGCAGTGCGGATCGTCGCCGTCGATGGCATGACGCTGCAGGTCGAGGCGGCGATTTAGATCGCCAGCGTTCCCTCGGACGCTCGTGAATGCCGCAAGCGGGTGTCCCGGCGTGCGGCGGCGCGGCAAGCGAAACCAGCAAGCGAATTTTCCGGCGGCGCGGGATAATGCCGGGCTTCCTCCCCGGACCCCGCCGATGACCCAGAAAACCGTCCTCAACGACGTCCACCGCGCGCTCGGCGCCAAGATGGTCGACTTCGGCGGCTGGGACATGCCGCTGCACTACGGCTCGCAGGTCGAGGAGCACCATTTGGTGCGCCGCGACGCCGGCATGTTCGACGTCAGCCACATGACCGTAGTCGACCTCAAGGGTGCGCGCGTGCGCGAGTTCCTGCGCAAGCTGGTCGCCAATTCGGTCGACAAGCTGAAGGTGTCGGGCAAGGCGCTGTACACCACGATGCTCAACGCGCAAGGCGGAGTGATCGACGACCTGATCGTCTATTACATGCCTCCTGACAGCAGGCCCCAGGAAAGCACGGGCGAGGAGTTCTTCCGGCTGGTGGTCAACGCCGCCACCCGCGACAAGGACCTGGCCTGGATCAACGCGCAGGCACAGCCGTTTGGCGTCAGCGTCACCGAGCGCAGCGATTTCGGGATGATCGCGGTGCAGGGGCCGACCGCGCGCGAACGTGTGCTGGGTCTGCTCAGCGCTGAAGGCGCCGGAGTCGCCGGCAAGCTCGGCAAGTTCGCCGCCGCGGAAGTGATGGCCAGGGACGGCACGGCGCTGTTCGTCGCGCGTACCGGTTACACCGGCGAGGACGGGTTCGAGATCGTGGTGCCGGAAGCCAGCGCGATCGCGCTGTGGAGTGCGCTGCTGGCCGCGGGCGTGAAGCCGGCCGGTCTCGGCGCACGCGATACCCTGCGCCTGGAAGCCGGCATGAACCTCTATGGCCAGGACATGGACGAGAGCGTCACGCCGTACGAAGCCGGCCTCGCATGGACCGTCGCGCTCGACGCGGGTCGCGACTTCACCGGCCGCGGCGTGCTCGAAGCGCAGAAGTCCAATGGAGTGCCACGCCAGCTGATCGGGTTGGTGATGGACGACAAGGGCGTGCTGCGCCACGGCCAGAAGGTGCTGACCGCCAACGGCGACGGCGAGATCCTCTCCGGCACGTTCTCACCGACGTTGGGCAAGGCGATCGCGTTCGCGCGCGTGCCGGCCGGTGCGCCCGAGGACATACGCGTCGAAATCCGCGGCAAGCAAGTGCCGGTGCGGGTGGTCAAGTTCCCGTTCGTGCGCGACGGCCGGGCGCAGGACGGCATTTGATCGCTCGCGCCCGCGCTTCGCTAGACTACGCTTCCCTTTCCCTCGGCCTGTCCGAACGCACACCCGGAGCCCCACGATGAGCGAGATCCCCGGCGACCTGAAGTTCCTGAAGTCCCATGAGTGGGCCCGCGTCGAAGGCGACGGCAAGGTCACCATCGGAATTTCCGATCACGCCCAGGGCCTGCTCGGCGACCTGGTCTACGTCGAACTGCCCAGCGTCGGCGACCGCGTCGAAGCCGGCAATGCCTGTGCCGTGGTCGAGTCGGTGAAGGCAGCGTCGGATGTGTACAGCCCGGTGACCGGCAAGGTCGTCGAGGTCAACGCCGCGCTGTCGGACAAGCCGGAGACGATCAACGAGGACGCCTACGGCGACGGCTGGATCTTCGTGATTGAAGCCGAGGAGCCCGAGCAGCTCAACGACCTGCTCGATCCGGATGCCTACGCCGAACTGCTCGAAGACGAAGATCACTAAGAGCGGAAGTGGGGGGCAGGAGACAGGAAGTCGGGCGGTTGCCCCGACCCCGTCGGTGACCACTTCCCGCAGCTGTTTACTCCCCACTCCCCACTTCCAGCTCCCGGCCCTTCAATGCCCTTCATCCCCCACACCGAAGCCGACGTCCGCTACATGCTCGCCGCCATCGGCGCGCCCGACATCGAGGCGCTGTTCGACGAGATCCCCGCGGCGCTGAAGGTGCAGTCGCTGGACAGGGTGCCGGAAGGGCTGTCGGAGATGGACGTGGTCCGGCTGATGCGCGAACGCGCGAAGCAGGACGAGGCGGTGCTGAACTTCGCTGGCGCCGGTGCCTACGAGCACCACATCCCGGCCGCGATCTGGCAGATCGTCGGCCGCGGCGAGTTCTATTCGGCCTACACGCCATACCAGGCCGAGGCCAGCCAGGGCACGCTGCAGCTGATCTACGAATACCAGACGATGATGACCCGCCTGACCGGCATGGACATCAGCAATGCCTCGATGTACGACGGCGCCACCGCTGTCGCCGAAGCGGTGCTGATGGCCGAGCGCAGCACGAAGAAAGGCCCGCGCCGGGTGCTGGTGCCCGAGTCGCTGCACCCGGCGTACCGCAAGACCATGCAGGCGATCATCGGGCTGCAGGACATCGGGATCGTGACCCTGCCGTGCCCGGACGGCGCGCTCGACCCGGCCGCCATCGCCGCGGCCGAGGGCCAGCTGTTCGAGGGTGACTTCACCGCGCTGATCGTGCCGCAGCCGAACTTCTTCGGCGTGCTCGAGGACGTCGACGCGCTGACCGACGCCGCGCATGCGCGTGGCGCACTGGTGATCGCCGTGGTCAACCCGATGTCGCTGGCGCTGCTGAAGGCACCGGGCTCGTGGGGCGCAGCTTCCGATGGCAGTGCAGGCGCCGACATCACCTGCGGCGAAGGCCAGCCGCTCGGCGTGCCGCTGTCCTCGGGCGGGCCGTACTTCGGCTTCCTCGCCTGCAAGAAGGAACTGGTGCGCAACCTGCCGGGCCGCATCGTCGGCCGCACCACCGACCTCGACGGCAAGGGCGGCTTCACGCTGACCCTGCAGGCGCGCGAACAGCACATCCGCCGCGCGAAGGCGACCTCCAATATCTGCACCAACCAGGGCCTGCTCGTCACCGCGGCGACGATCTACATGTCGCTGCTCGGCCCGGATGGTCTGAAGAAGGTCGCCAACGCCTCGGCCAACAACCTGCGCACGCTGCGCGACAAGCTGACCAGGATTCCGGGCGTCGAGCCGCTGTTCGGCGGCCGCGCGCACTTCCACGAGATCGCGCTGAAGCTGCCGAAGCCGGCGGCCGAGGTGGTCGAGACGCTGGCCAGACGGCAGATCGTTGCCGGCGTCGCACTGGGCGAGGAGTACCCGCAGTACGACCACGTGCTGCTGGTGTGCACGACCGAGACCAAGTCCGCCGCCGACCTCGATGCGTTCGCCGGCGCGTTGGCCGTGGCGCTGAAGTAAGCGGCGTCCGCTTGCGTAGATCGAAACCCGCGTCGGCGACGACGCGGGTTTTTTGTTGGCGTGCGACGGCAACGGTGCATGCGTGGCGTTCGATCGGCCGGCGGACCGTCCGCGCATTTCTGCGCAAATCGGCTTGTGCGACGCGAAAATCCGGAGGTTGGCGGAAATTATTTTCCGGTCGATCCGGACGCATATCTGTATCCACGCAAGTGTCGGCGGCGCGGGATTCCATTTTCTCCGACTTCATGCGCATTGGCCGCGGCACGAATCAAAAGCGCTGAAATAAAGCACTTTCGTGGATTGCATCCCTGGCGCGATGGATGGGTGCGCGATTCCGGCTGCGCGAATCGTCCGCATCATATGCCCGTCTGCCGTCGGTGCGCACGCCGGGAGGCTCGAAGAAAATTCCGGCAAAGTGTTGACAGCGGAAAAAACCGTGATTAGGTTTCGCCCAGCAGACGCGACCTGCGGAAGAGAGTGAGTAGAACAACCGAGACAACGCGCAGCACAACGAAGCCCTCCGCCCTGACAGTCTTGAAGGTGGACGCGGGCTCCGTCTCCCCCGCGAAAAGCCGCAGTCATCCCCAACACACCAACCTGCATCGTCCTGCGATGCAGGTTTTTTATTGCCGGCGCGAGCGCGCCAGGCACAGTCATGCGGATCCCTCCGCAAGAGCCCGCACATCCTTGTGCGGACTTTTCACAAGATCCGTTCCGGCGCGCCGTGCGCGTCGGCGGTTGGTCGCGGGTCCGATACCCGCGATGTTGTTTTGCACTGGGCCGTAGTACCCGAAAGTCCACTGACGAGGAGCCATCCCATGGCCATGAAGAAAGCTGCTAAGAAGTCCGCCAAGAAGGCGACGAAGAAGGCCGCCAGGAAACCGGCGAAGAAGGCCGCCAAGAAGACCGTGCGCAAGGCCGCCAAGAAGACCGCCAAGAAGGCCGCCAAGCGCCGCCCGGCCAAGAAGGCTGCGAAGAAGGCCACCAGGAAGAAGGCCGCCAAGCGCCGCCCGGCCAAGAAGGCTGCGAAGAGGAAGACCGCCAAGAAGACTGCCCGCAAGGCAGCGAAGCGGCCTGCGAAGAAGGCAGCCAAGAAGAAGGCAGCCAAGAAGAAGGCAGCCAAGAAGAAGACCGCGCGCAAGGCCCCACGCAAGGCCGCGAAGAAGACCGCCAAGAAGGCGGCAAAGCGTCCTGCAGCGAAGAAGACCGCCAAGAAGGCGGCCAAGAAGCCTGCTGCGAAGAAGGCAAAGCGTCCGGCGAAGCGA
>JBDSFV010000040.1:0-5317 GCA_039919355.1 Luteimonas sp.
GTCTCGCGTGGGGTGACGTTGACCAGGATTTCCTCGGTCATGCCAGCGCCCCGAATCCGCGCAGCAGCTTCGCCGTCTCGAACAGCGGCAGGCCCATGACGCCGGAATAGCTCCCCGACAGCTGCGCGATGAACGCCTGCGCCGCGCCCTGGATCGCGTACGCGCCGGCCTTGCCCTCGGGCTCGCCGCTGGCGACATAGGACGCGATCGCGGCTTCGTCCAGTTCGCAGAACGTCACTTCCGATTCCGACAGCGCCTGCATCTCGCGTCCGGCCGACACCAGCGCCACCGCCGAGATCACCCGATGCGTGCGTCCGGACAGCCTTCGCAGCATCGTTGCGGCATCGGCTGCGTCGCGCGGCTTGCCGAAGATCTCGTCATCCAGGACGACCTCGGTATCGGCGCCGAGCACCAGTGCAGCCGGAACCGCAACCACCTTCAGCAGGCCGGCGCCGGCCTTCCCGCGCGCCACGCGGCGCACATAATCCTCGGTCTGTTCGCCCGGCTGGCGATGCTCGGGAACGTCGATGTCGAGTACGCCGAACGCAAGCCCGAGACGAGCCAGCAGGTCGCGACGTCGCGGGGATTGCGAAGCGAGATACAACATCCGTGCAGAATAACCCGCGTCTGCAAGCGGGCCGTGCCGGCCGTGCAACCCCGTTCAGGCTCACGGTTCGTTCACCGGATTGCATCGACCCTTGCCCCATTCCCGACGGAGACCACCATGCCCCTGCTCTGCAAGCATTCCCTGCGCCCGCTGCTGCTCGCCACCGCCCTGGCCCTGAGCACTTTCGCCATGACCGCTTCCGCCCAGAACGCCAACGCCGGTGCCGGCATGACCTCGAGCGACGGCACCCTGCTCTCGGTCTCGGCGCAGGCCGAAGCCAGGCGCGTCCCGGACGTGGCCACGATCTCCGCCGGCGTCGTCACCCAGGCTGTCGATGCCAACGCCGCGATGCGCGCCAATGCCGCGCAGATGGACAAGGTGATGGCCGCGATCAAGGCCGCGGGCATCAATGAGCGTGACATCCAGACCAGCGGCATCAACGTCAATCCGCAGTACCGCTACGTCGAGAACGAAGCGCCGGCGATCACCGGCTACCAGGCCAGCAACAACGTCAACCTCAAGGTCCGCGACATCGGCAAGCTCGGCAAGGTGCTGGACGCGCTGGTCGCCAGCGGCGCCAACCAGGTCAATGGTCCGAGCTTCGAGATCGACGAGCCCGAATCCGCCTACGACGAGGCGCGCCGCGGCGCACTGGAGAAGGCGCAGGCGCGCGCGCAGATGTATGCCAAGACACTCGGCATGCGCGTACGCCGGATTGTCAGCATCAGCGAAGGCGGCGGCTTCCGCCCGCCGATGCCGATGATGGCGATGGCACGCGGCAAGGCCGAGGCCGATACCGCGGTGTCGCCTGGCGAGACCACGCTCACCGCCAATCTGGACGTGGTGTTCGAACTGGGACGGTAACGATGCCGAAACGCGACAAGACCACGCCGCCCATCGCCGACCCGAAGCGTGGTCGCAATCCCGGCTACGCCGAGAAGCAGCCGCGCGACCGTGAGGATGCGCAGCAACCGGCGTCTCCTTCCCGGCCCAGTCCCGACGAACCCGGCATCGGGCACGACCCCGACGCGCAGCCCGACCCGGCCGCCGGTCCGGACTAGGGCCAGTCCGGTTCATTCCAGCAGAAGCCCGCACACGCGGGCTTTTCTGTTTTCGGCACCAGCGGGAAAATCGCGATCGTGCGCCGCCGGTCGCGGAACTTCCTGCGGCCGTCCGCCTTCACTTTGCGTACGTATTCGTACGGAGCACAGTCGGCTTGCGACGTCGCTGGGCAAGCCGCCCGACCCCGATCGCCGACTCGACAATGCCGCGCGCAAGCAGGTGTTGCAGCACTGGCGCTTCCGCCCCGCGATGCAGGATGGCCGTGCGGTGCAGGCGATCGGGCTGGTGCCGATCGCGTTCAACATGGATCGTTGATCTCGAGCGACTGATGGTGGGCGGTAGCCCGGGTGGAGCGAAGCGTTACCCGGGTTTTTCGTGACGATGCGGAACAGCCCCGGGTATCGCCTGCGGCTCCACCCAGGCTACGGTCGGCTATCCGGGATCGCGCGCGTTGCGATCCGCTTCACCGCTGGCCAGCATGGCGGTTACCGTGTCCACCAGCTGCTCGGCAATGTAGGGTTTCTGCAACACAGGGTAGTCGCGGTAGTCCGGCGGGATGCCGTTCGTCCCGTAGCCGGAGGTGAAGGTGAACGGCACGCCGCGTCGGCGCAATTCCTCAGCCAGCGGGAAGACCTCCACACCGGCGAGGTTGATATCCAGCAGGGCGGCATCGAAGCGTTCGGCGGCCGCCAGTGCCAGCGCGTTGGGCAGGCGTGCGGCCTTGAAGACCTGGTGGCCCGCGTCCAGCAGGATGTCCTCCGCCATCATCGCCAGGTACATCTCGTCTTCGACGATCAGCACCGTGGTCATGGCGGGCCTTCGTGTTTGGGCAGGGGTACGTCGATGGTGCAAGTCACGCCAGCGGCCTCGAACTCGAGCGCGACCGTGCCGTCCAACTCGAACGCGAGACCGTCGCTGATCAGCCGCGAGCCGAAGCCACGGCGCGCCGGCGGCGTGACCGTCGGGCCACCGCTCTCGGTCCAGCGCAGTCGCAGCCACGGCTGGCCCTTCACCCGCCGTGTTTCCCAGTGCACCGCGATTCGTCCGTCCGGCACCGAAAGCGCACCGTACTTGCCGGCATTGGTGGCCAGTTCGTGCAGGGCCATGCCCAGCGCGAGCGCAGTCTTGGAGTCGAGCTGCAGATCGCTGCCGGCAACCTGGCCACGCACCTTCCCGTCCCCCTGGTAAGGCGCCAGTTCGCTGACCACGATGTCGCGCAAGCCAACGCCGTTCCAGGCATCGTTTGCGAGCAGGTTGTGGGTGTTCGACAGCGCCATCAGCCGCGAGATGAACGCCTCCTTGAAGGCTTCCAGCGACGGCGCGCTCGCCAGCGTTTGCAGCGCGATCGCCTGCACGCTGCCCAAGGTGTTCTTGACCCGATGATTGAGCTCGCCAAGCATGAGTTCCAGATGCTCGGCCGCCAGCTTGCGCTGGGTAATGTCCATCACCACCGCGAGCACCTGCGGTTCCCCGCCTGTGCCCGGGATCAGCGAGACGTTGGTGTTGCCCCAGACCGTCGCGCCATCCGGGCGCAGGTAGCGTTTGTCGATATTCGCAGGCTGGCCGCCGGCGTACAGGGCCTGCAGCACCGCGGCGCTTGCGGCTTGGTCGTCCGGATGGGTGATGTCCTGCACCCGCAGGGTCTGCAACAGCTCGATCGGACGCCCGACGATTTCGCTGAAACGCGGGTTGACCACGATGAAACGCCCCTCCCGGTCGACCTCGACCACCCCGACCGCCGCCTGCTCGATGATCGCGGCCAGCCGTTGCTCGCCTTCCAGCAGTGCCCGCTCGATGCGCTTGCGCTCGCCGATGTCACGGGCAATGGTGGAGCCGGCAACGACGCGGCCTGCCGCGTCCCTGACCGGTGAGCAGGTCAGCGCGACTTCGACCGCTTGCCCATCCTGGCGCAGCCAGGTCATCTCCGATTCCATGGCCCGCTCTTCCTTCACGCAGGTGTCCAGCAACGGCCCCAACTGACCAGCCGCTTCGTTCGGCAGCAGCAGCGACAGCGGCCTGCCCAGCACCCGCCCCGCCGGATAATCGAACAGGCGTTCTGCGCTGGCATTCCAACTGGTGACGATGCCGTCCAGCGTGTGGCCGATGATCGCGTCCTTGGACGAGTCGACGATCGCCGCCAACCGGCCGCGCTCGAACTCGTGCTGCTGGCGCTCGGTGATGTCCAGGAAGGTCAGCACCACGCCGTCGATGATGTTGTCGATGGTGCGATAGGGACGCATGCGCAGCAGGTACACCGTACCGGTCTCGGGACTGCGCAATTCGCGCTCGCTCACCGCCAGCGTGCGCAGCACCTGTTTCACGTCCTTGTGCAGATCGGGGTACTGGATGCGCGCGGTGATGTCGGTGATCGGGCGGCCGCGGTCGCTGTCGCGCAAGTGGAACAGCTCGGTCATCGGCGGGGTGAAGCTGGTGACGTGCAACTGCGTGTCGAGGAACAGGGTCGCGATCTGGGTACTTTCCATCAGGTTCTGCAGGTCGCTGTTGAGATGCGTCAGCATCGCGTTCTTGCTGTGCAACTCGGCATTGACACTCTGCAGCTCCTCGTTGATCGACTGCATCTCCTCCTTGGAGGTCTCAAGTTCCTCGTTGGAGGATTGCAACTCCTCGTTGACCGACTGGTATTCCTCGTTGGCCGATTTCAACTCCTCGTTGGCGGTCTCTTCCTGGTCGATCGCGGTCTGCAGCTGGATCCGGGTCGTTTCCAGTTCCCGTTCCAGCGCCTCCACACTGGCGCTGTCGGCAGCGCCCTCGCCCGCCGGCGCTGCGCCCGAGGCCAGCGCGCGTTCGACCTCGATGAAGGCCACCACGCACAGGCCCGGGCGCTGTCCCTTGAGCCCGCCTTCGGCATCGGGCAGCGGTTCGGCGATCAGTCGCAATGGCTGCCGGTGGCCGTCGACCGTCACGGTCAGGCCGTCCTTGACCACCGTGCGCAGGTTTGCCGAAGCCTCCTGCACCGCGGCGCGGGCGGCACCGCGCAGGCCTTTGTGCAGCAGGTCGAACAGGTTGAGGCTGGCCGCGCCGGAGGACGGTCCCAGATAACGCCCGGTGTCGCCGGCAAAGCGCAGGATGTCGTGGTTGGCGTCGATCACCACGTAGGCCGGCGAGTGTTTCTCCAACGCGCGGCGGGCGCCGCGATCGATCGGGTCTTCGGCGGCGGCGCGGTTCGCCACCACGGCGCTGCGCGCGGTGCCCGCGGCGGTGCCCTGGTCGCGGGCCGGCGGCAGCATCGGCCTTGCGCTGGGACCGTCGTCGCGGCGGGCATACAAACGATGTTTCTTGTCCAGCACCGTGAACAGGTTGGCGGTGCGCGAGAGGCTTTCCGATGGCCCCAGCAGCAAAAACGCGCCCGGCTTCAATGCGTAGTGGAACGTCCGCAGCAGGCGCTCCTGCAGGTCCGGGTTCATGTAGATCAGCAGGTTGCGGCACGACACCAGGTCCAGCCGCGAGAACGCCGGGTCCTTGACCACGCTGTGCGAGGAGAAAATGCACATTTCGCGCAGCGGCTTGATCACGCACAGATCGTCGCCCTCTTCGCTGAACCATCGCTCCTGCCGCTCCGGCGAGAGGCCCGGCTGCGGCTTGCGATAGCGACCGACGCGCGCGCCGGCGATCGCACGCTCATCGATG
>JBDSFV010000041.1:0-7849 GCA_039919355.1 Luteimonas sp.
GGTGTTGCGCAGCAGCTGCGCGCTGAACTCGACAAAGCGCGCGCTGCCGTTGACGAAGAAGCCGTCGATCACTTTCTCGTCGCCGGCGCGCGACGCCTGGCCGAGCCTGACCCCGCCACCGGCGAAGCCGTCGATCCACAGCGTGTCGAAGCCATACTTGTCCTCGAGCACGCGCACTGGCCATGCGAACAGCCTGCGCGCCTTGTGGTGCAGTTCCGGCTTCCACCAGTACATCACCGTGGCCAGCGCGAAGCCGGCGAACGCCAGCCAGAATGCCGGCGCCATGAAGCCGTGCAGGGCGAATGCGACCGGCCCGTGGAACTCCTCCGCGAGCTTGCCGATCACGTCATGTGCTGCAGGCACGTCGATCGCGCCGAGGAAGAACGGCAACTGCTTCGCATGTCCAAGCATGTCGGTACCAAACAGCATCGGGCCGATGGTCAGGAAACCGATCGCGGCTTCGGCCGCGGCCACGGTCAGGATGAAGAACACGAACACCTGGCCGGCGGCGTCGCCGAGCTCGCGCGAGAACGCGACGAAGTTGATGTTGACTGCGAGCAGCATCAGCTCGATGCACATCAGCAGCACGATCACGTTCTTGCGGTTGAGGAAGATGCCGGCCAGGCTGATGCAGAACAGCGCTGCGCCGAGTGCGAGGTAGTGGCCCAGCGCCAGGCTGGTCGTGACACCGGTCATGGCTGTGGCTCCTCGGGGGCAGGTGCGGGCGCGGCCGGCCTCACCGCGTCCATCTTCACAATCCGCATGCGATCTGCCGCGCGCACGCGCGTCTGCGCCGACGGGTCCTGGTGCTTGCCGCCGACGCGGCGGCGCAGGGTCAGCATCACTGCCGCGATCACCGCGATGGTCAGGATCACGGCGGCGACCTCGAACGGCAACAGGAAATCCGTGAACAACGCACGCGCCAGCCAGGTGGTGTTGGGGATGTTGGCCGCGGCGGCCGCATCGGCGGTGAACGGTGTCGCGCTGCGTGCACGGATGCCAACCAACGCCAGCATCTCGGCCAGCATCACCGCGGCGACCAGCAATCCCACCGGCAGGTAACGCACGTAACCTTCGCGCATGCGCGCGATGTCGATGTCCAGCATCATCACCACGAACAGGAACAGCACCATCACCGCGCCGACGTAGACGAGCACCAGCGCGAGCCCGAGGAACTCGGCGCCGGCGAGGATCCAGGTACAGGCGACGGTGAAGAAAGTCAGCACCAGGAACAGAGCGGCCTGTACGAGATTGCGGACACTGATCACAGCGACCGCGGACATCACCGCCGTGGCAGCGAAGGCATAGAAGGCGAGCAATGCGAAGTCCATGCAATCCTCAGCGGTATGCGGAGTCGGCGGCGCGGCGCTCGGCGATCTCCGCCTCGAAGCGGTCGCCGATCGCCAGCAGCTGTGGCTTGGTGACGACATTCTGGCCGCGCTGGTCGAAGTGGTATTCGAGGATGTGCGTCTCCACGATCGCATCGACCGGGCACGACTCCTCGCAGAACCCGCAGTAGATGCACTTGAACAGGTCGATGTCGTAGCGGGTGGTGCGGCGGGTGCCGTCGGCGCGTTGCTCGGAATCGATGGTGATCGCCAACGCCGGGCACACCGCCTCGCACAGTTTGCAGGCGATGCAGCGCTCCTCGCCGTTCGGATAGCGGCGCAGCGCATGCAACCCGCGGAAGCGCGGCGACTGCGGCGTCTTCTCCATCGGGTACATCAGCGTGTACTTCGGACGGAACAGGTATTTCAGCGTCAGCCAGAGACCCCGCCCCAGTTCCAGCAGCAACAGGCTCTTGAAATAGTGGACGACCTTGCCCATCAGCCTGATCCCATCAGCATGATCCCCATCAGTATGGTCCCCATCAGATGCCGGCCTCGAACACGCCGTAGTACGCCATCAATGCGGTCACGCAGATCCAGGCGATGGTGATCGGGATGAAGACCTTCCAGCCCAGCCGCATGATCTGGTCATAGCGGTAGCGCGGGAACGACGCCCGGAACCAGATGAAGCAGCTGGCGAAGAAGAACACCTTGGCGAACAGCCACCACCAGCCATCGACCGACAGCAGCGGAATGCCGAAGCCGTGGACCGGGCTGAGCCAGCCGCCGAGGAAGAAGATCGAGGTCAGGAAGCTGACCAGGATCATGTTGGCGTATTCGGCCAGGAAGAACAGCGCGAACAGCGAGCCGGAATACTCGACCATGTGGCCGGCGACGATTTCCGACTCACCTTCGACCACGTCGAACGGCGCGCGGTTGGTCTCGGCCACGCCGGACACGAAAAACACCACGAACAGCGGCAGCAGCGGCAGCCAGAACCACTCGAATGGCCCGGCGTTGCCGGCCTGCGCCATCACGATGTCGGTGAGGTTGAGGCTGCCAGCGGCGATCAGTACGCCGACCAGGGCGAAACCCATGGCGATCTCGTAGCTGACCATCTGCGCCGCGGCGCGCATCGCGCCGAGGAGCGCATACTTCGAGTTCGAGGCCCAACCGGCGATGATGATCCCGTACACGCCGAGCGAAGTCATCGCCAGCAGGTACAGCAGGCCGGCGTTGGCATTCGACAGCACGAGCTGCGCGTCGAACGGCACCACCGCCCATGCCGCGAACGCCGGTACCAGCGTGATCAGGGGCGCCAGGATGAACAACGCGCGCTGCGCGCTGCTTGGCTGGATCACTTCCTTGAACAGCAGCTTGAACACGTCGGCGAACGCCTGCAGGATGCCGCGGCCGACGTACATCGGCCCGTGGCGCACGTGCATCCAGCCGATCAACTTGCGCTCCCAGACCACGTAGAAGGCGACTGTGACGATGACCGGCACCGCGATCGCGAGGATCTTCAACACGATCCAGGCGAGCATGCCGAATGCGCCAAACGACAGCAGCCAGTCGCGGAACGGATCGAACAGGGTCGTCATCGGCGTCATGCGCGACAGACCTCCACCTTGCCTGCGGCCAGCACCGCAGTCGCACCATAGCCAGACTCGATCCAGACGCAGCCCGGTGCGACCTTGTCGCTGATTGCGACCGGCAGCGTCGCGGTGCCACTGTTGTTGCCGACCTTGGCCACGGCGTCCGCGGCGAGGCCAGCGGCTTGCGCATCCTGCGGATGCAGCACGATGCGCGCACCCAGCGTCAACGGATGCGCCTGCAAGGCGGCGGCGCGGCGCACGACCGCGTCGCTGCGGTAGATCGCCTGTGACGCCGCCACTTCGAGGCCGCTGCCGCCGGCTTGCGGGACGTTGCCTTTCGCGACATCGACCGAACGCGGCGTGATGGCGGCACGCAGGCCGGCAAGATCGGTGAACTCGAACCCGGCGGCACCGAGTTCGCCGCCGAGCGCGCGCAGTACGCGCCAGCCCGGACGCACGTCGTCCGGCAACCTGCCGGCGGGTACGGCGCGCTGCTCGCAACCGTCGAGGTTGATCAGCGTTGCATCGATCTCCGGCAACGCGCCGATCGGCAGGATCACGTCGGCGATTGCGCGGGTCGACTGGCAGGCGAACTGGCTGAACGCGATCACCTGTGCATTGCCGAGCGCCTTCAACGCCAGCGCCTGGTCGGCGAAATCAAGGCCGGGTTCGATGCCGTACAGCACATAGGCGCTGCGGGCATCGGCGAGCATCGCCTGCGCATCGCGCGATGTCGGCAGCACGCCGACGCGACTGAGGCCAAGCGCGTTGGCGCCTTGCGGGATGCGGCACAACGCGACGTTGTTGGCGCTGGCGAAAGCGCGTGCTGCGGCACGGATCGCGCTCGCATGCGGACCGGCCTCGGCGACATTGCCGACGAGCACCACGGCGCGGCTGGCATCGCCGAGTTGCACCTTGCCCAGCGCGTCCGCAAGTTGCGACGGTGCCACGATCTGCTTGCTGGCGATATCGAAGGTGAAATCGAAATCGACCGGATTGACCACGTGCACCCTGGCGCCGCGCACGGCTGCCTTGCGCACACGCGCATGCAGCAGCGGCAGTTCATGGCGCAGGTGCGAACCGACGATGACGATGGCGTCGGCCTGTTCGATGTCGACCGATGACATCGCGAACGCTTCCGCGACCGCGCCGTCGGACAGGTCCTGCTGCGCGATGCGGTGGTCGAGGTTGCCGGTGCCGAGTGCCCCGGCCAGGCGCGCGAGCAATGCGCCCTCCTCGTTCGATGTCGCCGGATGCACCAGCAAGCCGAGCTGGTCGGCGCCGTTGTCGCGCAGGATCTGCATGGCGCGCGCTAGGGCCTCTTCCCACGAAGCTTCGCGCCACTCTCCGCCGTCCTTCAGCAGGGGTTTGGTCGCGCGGTCTTCGACGTACAGGCCCTGATGCGAGTAGCGGTCGCGATCCGACAGCCAGCACTCGTTCACCGCTTCGTTGTCGCGCGGCACGCTGCGCAGGATCTTGCCGCGGAGCGCGTGGTGGAACAGGTTGCTGCCGAGCGCGTCGTGATAGCCAAGCGATTCGCGCGCGGTCAGCTCCCACGGCCGCGCCTTGAAGCGGAACACCTTGTTGGTCAAGGCGCCGACCGGGCACACGTCGATGACGTTGCCGGACAGTTCCGTGGTCAGCGGCTTGCCGTCGTAGGTGCCGATCTGCAGGTTCTCGCCGCGGTACATGCTGCCGAGCTCGTAGGTGCCGGCGATCTCCGCGGTGAAGCGGACACAGCGCGTGCACTGGATGCAGCGGGTCATGTCGGTCGCGACCAGCGGCCCCATGTCCTCGTCGGCGACCACACGCTTGCGCTCGCTGAAGCGGCTGACCGAGCGACCGTAGCCGAGCGACAGGTCCTGCAGCTCGCACTCGCCGCCCTGGTCGCAGATCGGGCAGTCGAGCGGATGGTTGATCAGCAGGAACTCCATCACGTTGCGCTGCGCCTTCAGTGCCTTGTCGCTGCGCGTGCGCACCTGCATGCCGTCCATAACCGGCGTGGCGCAGGCTGGCGCCGGCTTGCCCATCTTCTCGACGTCGACCAGGCACATGCGGCAGTTGGCCGCGATCGCCAGCTTGTCGTGGTAGCAGAAGCGCGGGATCTGGATGCCGGCCTTGTCGGCGGCCTGGATGATCATCGAGCCCTTGGGCGCGGTCATCGCCACGCCGTCGATCTCGATCGAGACGTGGTCGGGAGGCGTGTTCGGAGTCAGCGGCTGCGCGCTCATGCAGCCACCTTTTTGACCATCGTGCCGGCGCGCTGGTCGTCAACCAGGAAACGCCCGTTCACGATCGCGTACTCGAATTCGTTCCAGTAATGCCGCAGGAAGCCCTGCACCGGCCACGCCGCGGCTTCGCCGAAGGCGCAGATGGTGTGGCCCTCGATCTGGCCGGCGGCGGCCTTCAGCATCTGCAGGTCGTCGAGCGTCGCCTGGCCTTCGACGATGCGCGTGAGCATGCGGTACATCCAGCCGGTGCCTTCGCGACACGGTGTGCACTGGCCGCAGGACTCGGCGTAGTAGAAACGCGCGATGCGCTGGCAGGCACGCACCATGCAGGTGGTTTCGTCCATCACGATCACTGCGCCAGAGCCGAGACCGGAGCCAGCCTTCTGCAGCGAGTCGTAATCCATCGTCAGCGACATCATGGTGTCGCCGGGCAATACCGGCATCGAGGAGCCGCCCGGGATCACGCCCTTGAGTTTGCCCCCGCCGCGCATCCCGCCGGCCATCTGCAACAATTCGGAGAACGGCGTGCCCAGGCGCACCTCGTAGTTGCCCGGCCTGGCGACGTGACCGGACACCGAGAACACCTTCGGCCCGCCGTTGTTCGGCTTGCCGAGGTTGAGGAACCATTCCGCACCGTTGCGGATGATCGCCGGCACCGAGGCGTAGGTCTCGGTGTTGTTGATCGTGGTCGGCTTGCCGAACAGGCCGAAGTTGGCCGGGAACGGCGGCTTGTAGCGCGGCTGGCCCTTCTTGCCCTCCAGCGATTCCATCATCGCGGTTTCCTCGCCGCAGATGTAGGCACCGGCACCGAGCACGTTGTGGATGTCGATGTCGATGCCCGAACCGAGGACGTTCTTGCCCAGCCAGCCGTTGGCATAGGCTTCGGCAGTCGCCTCTTCCAGATGCTCGAACGGCTCGTGGTGGAATTCGCCGCGCAGATAGTTGTAGGCGACCGTGGAGCCGGTGGCGTAGCAGGCAATCGCCATGCCCTCGATCACCGCATGCGGGTTGTAGCGCAGGATGTCGCGGTCCTTGGCCGTGCCCGGCTCGGACTCATCGGAGTTGCACAGGATGTACTTGGTGCCCGCGCCCTTGGGCATGAAGCTCCACTTCAGGCCGGTCGGGAAGCCTGCGCCACCGCGGCCGCGCAGGCCGGACTGCTTGACCATGTCGATGATGTCGGCCGGCGCGATCTTCTCCTCGAGGATCTTGCGCAGGGCGCTATAGCCACCGGTCTTGAGGTAGTTCTCGTACGACCACGGCTTGTCGTAGTGCAGCGTCGTGTAGACGACGTTGTGCTCCTGCGGGGCAGGACCGACCGGCCCTTGTGGGTGTGGATGCGTCATGTCCGTGTTCACCGTAGAGACGAGCTCTGCTCGGCTGCTCCACCGACGAGGCGGGGCAGCGGAGCAGAGTTCCGCTCTACAAGGGGTTGCGGGGCGGGGGTCATTTCAGCGCGTCCAGCAGCTCGTCCACCTTCGCAGGCGTGAGGTGCTCGTGGTAATGACCGTTGACGACCATCATCGGCGCGCCGCAGCACGCGGCCAGGCACTCCTCCTCGGGTTTGAGGAAGATGCGGCCGTCGGCGGTGGATTCGCCCAGCCTGCAGCCGAGTTTCTTCTCGGCATGCGCGACCAGGTCCTCGGCGCCGTTGAGCCAGCAGCTGATGTTGGTGCAGAAGGCGACGTTGTTGCGGCCGACCTTCTGCGTCTCGAACATCGAGTAGAACGTCGCGACCTCGTAGGCCCACACCGGAGGCAGGCCGAGGTATCTGGCGACGCCGGCGATCAGTTCGTCGGTGAGCCACCCGTCGTTCTGTTCCTGCGCAGCATGCAGGCCCTGCAGCACCGCCGAGCGCTTGCGGTCCGGCGGAAACTTGGCCAGCCAGTGGTCGATGTGCGCGCGCGTCTGGTCCGATAGCACCACCATCGGATCGGCGTTGCGCGCGTTCTCGAAATTGCCGGTTGCTCTCATCGATCGATCTCGCCAAACACGATGTCGTAGGTGCCGATCATCGCCACCACATCCGCCAGCATGTGGCCCCTGACGATCTCATCCATCGACGACAGGTGTGCGAAGCTCGGCGCGCGCAGGTGCACGCGGAACGGCTTGTTGGCGCCGTCGGAGACGAGGTAGCAGCCGAACTCGCCCTTCGGCGCCTCGACCGCGCTGTAGGTTTCGCCGGCCGGCACGCAGTAGCCTTCGCTGAACAGCTTGAAGTGGTGGATCATCGCTTCCATGTCGTCCTTCATCTCCTCGCGGGAGGGAGGCGCGACCTTGAAGTTGTCCAGCATCACCGGGCCGGGGTTGGCCTTCAGCCACTGCACGCACTGCAGGATGATGCGCACGGACTGGCACATCTCGGCGACACGCACCAGGTAACGGTCGTAGCAATCGCCCTCGACGCCGACCGGGATGTCGAAATCGACCTCGGCGTACTTCGCGTACGGCTGCTTCTTGCGCAGATCCCAGGCGATGCCGGAACCGCGCAGCATCGGCCCGGTCATGCCCCAGGCCAGCGCCTGCTCGGGCGGGATCACGCCGATGCCGACGGTACGCTGCTTCCAGATGCGGTTGTCGGTGAGCAGGGTTTCATACTCGTCGACGCGCCCGGGAAACTGGTCGGTGAAATCCTCGATGAAATCGAGCAGCGTCCCCTCTCGCGCGGCATTGAACTGCTTCAGCGCCTTGCCCT
>JBDSFV010000042.1:0-16035 GCA_039919355.1 Luteimonas sp.
GAGCGTCTGCAAGGTGAAAGAGTTCGTGGTGCGAGCCCAATGGTAGTTGCCCCAGCTATGGCTGGCATTCGCGGTCAGGGCCGCGGTTAACACGGCAGCGACGCCCACCACGGCGGTCGCGAGGCGGTTGAGCTTCATACAAGTACCCCTTTTAGGAGATGAGCTGCTCGCCGGCAGGCCAGCACCCAGCGACCATATGCGCCTTATTCGTGAATTACATGTTGCAACGCAACAGCGGATGAAACATTCAGCTTTGCGTACGTAATAAGTGTGAATGCACTGTCAGCCCGATAGCACGGCGGCGGCGATCGGGATGGAAACGCGGGGGCGCGCCGCAAGGTGGGCGGCGATTCGCCGCGCGGTCTGCCGGTAGGCCTGCGCCGCGGTCGAATCGGGCGCGGCGGCCACAATCGGCGTGCCGGCGTCGCCCTGCTCGCGGATGCCGATTTCCAGTGGCAGGCTGCCCAGCAGCGGCATGCCGTACTGCGCCGCCATGCGCTCGCCGCCGCCGTGGCCGAACAGGTGCTCGACCTGGCCGCAATTCATGCAGACGTGCACCGCCATGTTTTCGACCAGGCCCAGCACAGGCACCTGCACCTTCTCGAACATCTTCAGCGACTTGCGTGCGTCCAGCGTGGCGACATCCTGCGGCGTGGTCACGATCACCACGCCGGCGACCGGGATCTTCTGCGCCAGGGTCAGCTGGATGTCGCCGGTGCCTGGCGGCAGGTCGACGATCAGGTAATCCAGCTCGCCCCATAGCGTCTCGGTCAGCAGCTGGGTCAGCGCCGAGGTCGCCATCGGCCCGCGCCAGATCATCGGCGTGTCCTGCTCGACCAGCAGTCCGATCGACATCGCCTCGATGCCGTGCGCGCGCATCGGTTCGATCGACTTGCCGTCGGGGCTGTCCGGGCGTCCGCCCATGCCGAGCATCATCGGCACGCTGGGGCCGTAGACGTCGGCATCGAGCACGCCGACCTTCGCACCCTCTGCTGCCAATGCCAGCGCAAGGTTCACAGCGGTCGTCGATTTGCCTACTCCGCCCTTGCCCGAGTCGATCGCGATGATGTTGCGCACCCGCGGCAGCGGCGACACGTTCGGTTGCACGGCATGGGGGACGACGCGGTGGTTGAGCTCGAAACTTGCCAGCTGTGCCCCGTTCTCCGCCAGCGCCGCCGCGACCACGCTGCGCAATGCGTCGGCAGCGTCGCCGGCCAGCGGATAGCCTAGGGTCAGCGCGACCGCGGCCTGGTCCGCATCCACCACCACGCGTACGCGCGCGCCGGTCGCCGACAGGCGCAGGCCGCAAGCAGGGTCGATCGCGTCCGCGATGCGGGTTTCCAGCTCGTTCATGCCGTCATCCGAAAAGACCCGCTGTAAAAAACGAACCATTGTAGCCGGGGGCGCAAAACCGCCCCGGCGCGCTGGCGGCAGCGATGGCTGAACGATCCGGGCGAGGATTTCTTCCATACGCGGGCGGATGCGGTATAAAACCGCCATCCGGGTGGCGCATCGCCGTTCCGGCGTCCCGCATCCCTCGGAGGGGAACCATGCGCATCAAATATATCGCCCTGCTGCTGGCCGTGCTGCCAATGGCGGCTTTCGCCCAGAACTCGCCGGTCGGCCGCTGGAAAACCTACGACGAGGACACCGCCAAGCCGCGGCTCATCGTCGATGTCTACGAAGCAAAGGATGGCACCATCGCGGCCAGGGTCGTGGAGACGCTGTTCGCGCCCGATGCCGTGTGCGAGGCCTGCAGCGGTACCAGCAAGAACAAGCCGATCAAGGACATGGTCATCCTGTGGGGCCTGAAGAAGGACGGAGACGGCTACAAAGGCGGCACCGTTCTCAAGCTCGCCAACGGCAAGACCTACAAGTCGAGAGCGCGGCTGCTCGATGGCGGCAGCAAGCTCGAGGTCTCCGGTTGCGTCGGCTTCATCTGCAAGCACCAGACCTGGACACGCGAATAGCCAGCACGCACTGCCCACGCGACACCATCGGCCCGGCACCTGCCGGGCCGGTGCGTTTCAGGCGCATGCGATAATCGCGTGCCGCTTTCGACGCCCTCGCCATGCCACGCACTGCCGTCGTCACCTGTGCCCTGCCCTATGCCAATGGCGCGCTGCACCTCGGCCATCTGGTCGGCTACATCCAGGGCGACATCTGGACACGCGCGCGGCGCATGGCTGGCGACACCGTGCACTTCGTGTGTGCCGACGACACCCACGGCACCCCGATCATGCTCGCGGCGGAAAAGGCCGGCCTCGCGCCGGAGAGCTACATCACCGGCATCCAGGCCGGGCATGAGCGCGATTTCGCCGAGTTTTCGGTCGGCTTCGACCACTACGACTCCACCCACTCGGCGCACAACCGCGCGCTAACCGAGGCAATCTACGCCAAGCTCGACAACAACGGCCACATTGGCCGCCGCAGCGTCGCCCAGTTCTACGACCCGGCCAAGGGCATGTTCCTGCCCGACCGCTACATCAAGGGCATCTGCCCCAATTGCGGCACCCAGGACCAGTACGGCGACAACTGCGAGCACTGTGGCGCCACCTACGCGCCGACCGACCTGAAGGAACCACGCTCGGTGCTCAGTGGCGTCGTGCCGGAGCTGCGCGAATCCGAGCATTTCTTCTTCGAGGTCGGCCAGTTCGACGCGTTCCTGCGCGAATGGCTGGCCGGCGATGTCGCCGTGCCCGGGGTCAAGGCCAAGCTGCAGGAATGGCTCGACGGCGAAGGCGGCCTGCGCGCCTGGGACATCTCGCGCGATGCGCCGTATTTCGGCTTCGAGATCCCGGGCCATCCCGGCAAGTACTTCTACGTCTGGCTGGACGCGCCGATCGGCTATCTCAGCAGCCTGCAGGTGCTGTGCGAACGCGAAGGCATGAACGTCTTCGATTTCCTTGCCCACGACAGCGAGGCCGAGCTGCACCACTTCATCGGCAAGGACATCGTCACCTTCCATGGCCTGTTCTGGCCGGCGGTACTGCACGGCGCCGGTTTTCGCGCGCCGACGCGGCTGCACGTCAACGGTTACCTCACCGTCGGCGGCGCCAAGATGTCGAAGTCGCGCGGCACCTTCATCATGGCGCGCAGCTACCTCGACGCCGGGCTCGACCCCGAGGCGTTGCGCTACTACTTAGCGGCGAAATCCTCCGGCGGCGTCGACGACCTCGACCTCAACCTCGCCGACTTCGTCGCGCGGGTGAATTCCGACCTGGTCGGCAAGTTCGTCAACCTCGCCAGCCGCTGCGCCGGCTTCATCGAGAAACGTTTCGACGGACGACTCGCCGACGCACTGCCCGAGCCCGGCATGTATGCGCACTTCGTCGCGCAGCTACCGGCGATCGTCGAGGCGTATGCGCGCAACGAACCGGCGACGGTGTTGCGCACGGCAATGGCGCTCGCAGACGAGGCCAATCGTTACATCGACGAGCGCAAGCCATGGGTGATCGCCAAGCAGGAAGGCGCCGATGCCGAACTGCAGGCGGTCTGCACCCAGGGCCTGAACCTGTTCCGCGTGCTGGCCGCGATACTCAAGCCGGTGCTGCCGCGGGTGTCGGCGCAGGCGGAAACCTTTCTCGGTGCGCCGGTGACGCACTGGCGGGATCTCGACACGCCATTGCTTGGCCGGCGCATCCATGCCTACATCCCGTTGTTCACCCGCATCGACCAGAAGCACATCGACGCCATGACCGAAGCATCGAAGGACACCCTCGCTCCCGCCACGCCTGCCGCGGTGGCATCGGCCCAAAGCGCACCCCCACCCCAGCCCTCTCCCGCAAGCGGGAGAGGGAGCGAAACGATCGGCATCGATGATTTCGCCAGGCTCGACCTGCGCATCGGGACGGTGCTGGCCTGCGGATTCGTCGAAGGCTCAGACAAGCTGCTGCGTTTCGAGCTCGATGCCGGCGAACTGGGCAAACGCCAGATCTTCTCCGGCATCCGCGCCAGCTATGGCGAGCCGGACAAGCTGGTCGGCCGCAAGGTGGTGTTCATCGCCAACCTCGCGCCGCGCAAGATGCGCTTCGGCGTCAGCGAGGGAATGATCCTGTCGGCCGGCTTCGACGGCGATGGCCTGCACCTGCTCGATGTCGATACCGGCGCACAGCCGGGCATGCCGGTCCGATGAAAGCAGGGCGGGTCTTGACCCGCCGGATGCCGGACGACGGCGGGTCAAGACCCGCCCTACGATGAAACCCGACCTCGTCGAACGCCTTGAACGCATCCTGCCGCAGACCCAGTGCGGGCAATGCGGCTACGCCGGTTGCCGGCCTTATGCCGAAGCGATGGCCGCGGGCGATGCGGACATCGACCGCTGCCCGCCCGGCGGCGATGCCGGCGCGCACGCACTGGCAAACGTGCTTGGCCTCGCGACAAAACCGTTCGATCGCAGTCGCGGCGAGCACAAGCCGCCACTGGTCGCGGTGATCGTCGAAGCCGATTGCATCGGCTGCACCAAGTGCATCCAGGCCTGTCCGGTCGACGCCATCATCGGCGGCAGCAAACACATGCATGTGGTGATCGAGCCGTTGTGCACCGGCTGCGAACTCTGCGTGCCGGCGTGTCCCGTGGATTGCATCGAATTGTTGCCAGCGTCGATATCGTAGGGCGGGTCTCGACCCGACATGCACGTTATCGAATCGCGTGGCGGGTCAAGACCCGCCCTATTTTGTTGTCTTGCAGGTCGAGCATAGACGCTCGACCTTGTAGCCCCTGGCGCGCAGCTTCTCGACCACGCCGTCGCTGCCGAGCAGGTGCAGCGCGCCGACCACGACCAGGGTGTCGTCGCTGCCGGTGGCCTGCAGCCGCTGCTCGATCTTCGGCAGCCACACATCGTTGCGCTCGACGTTGATGTGCCGGTAGAGCTTCGGGTATTGCCGCCTCATGTCGGCGGCCATGCCATTCCACAGAGTCGCGGTATCACCCGCACGCCACGCGGCGTGCAGCTTCTCGACTTCCTGTCGGCCGGCGTCGGACTCGCCCAGCGCCTCGTCGAGGAATTGCAGCTGCTCGTCCATGTCCATGCCGTCGAGGAAGGCGATCTGCTGGGCACCGGTCTCGAAGCCGGCGGTCGGCTTTCCCGCTGCCTTCGCCTCGGTGGCGAAGTGCTTGTCGAGGCCGAGCTTGGGATCGAGGCCCTGCCGGGTCATCTCGACGATGCTGATCGTCAGGCCGACGAACCAAGGTTCAAACAGTTGCAGCATCTGCGGCGGAAGGCCGGTCTTCTGCAGGTCGGCATCGTTGGCGGCGAGCCACGCGTCCAGCTTCTTCGCCATTGCCGGCGGCAGTTCGCCGTCCAGCCGGGTGCCATCCATGCGCAATGCCGCCTGCCCCATCTGCATCGCCAGCGCCGGCGATGCCATCTCTTCCGGCGACATCTCGAACACCAGCGATTCGGCGTCTGCGAACGCGGCGTCGACATCCTTCGACAGCGGATAGTCGTCCGGCTTGAGCAGGTGGAACGAGCCGAGCAGGTAGACGCTGTTGTCGGCGTCGGACACCTTCCACAGCAGCGGCACCGGCGCCGGCGCAGGACTTGCTGCAACAGCGGGCACTGCGGCCGGTGTCGAGGCATGGGCAACCGTGGCGATCACCACAGCGGCGCAGGACAACAGCAGGAATTTCGGAACGCGCATGGAATCCTCAGGAGTGCGGGGACTTGCGATAGGCCTTTTCGCCGGCGGTGATCGCGAGATCGAGCCGGTTCTCGGGCGGCGGCAACGGGCAGGTGGCGAACGCGGTGAACGCGCACGGCGGGTTGTAGGACTGGTTGAAGTCGAGCACGACGCGGCCTGTGGCATCCGGCATCGGCGCATACAGGAAACGCCCGGCGCCGTAACTGCCGTGACCGTTGGTGCGGTCGGCGAACACGAGGAACAGTTCCCCGTCGCCTTCGTCCAACGCCTCGATGCGGTAGGTCTTGCCGCCCTGCTGGAACTCGACCGCGCCGGGATTGGCGACCTGGTCGGTGCTGCCGATGATGTTGGCGATCTCGATGGTCTTGCCGGCCTCGTGCGGCACGAACCTGCCCTCGATCTTCCAGGCCGGTTCCGCCGGCCAGTAGTCCAGCCCGGCGAACCGGGTGCGGGTCGGCGCATCGGCGTGTTTGACCCGCAGCGCGTAGCGATCGTTGCGCTCGATCACCGTGGCGAGGCCCTTGCCGTCGTCGAACCCGATCACGCTCGGGCCGGCCTCGTCGACATCGGTGCGCAGTGGCGCAGCAGCGGTGAACGGCTGGCCATCGAGCGTCAGCGCGGCGGCCTTGTCGGGCACGAACCGGATGCGCTTGCCGTCGATGTCGAGCATGCCCAGGTGCGCCGGCCCCATCGCGAGGCGGATGCCGTTGTCGGCGTCGCTGCCCAGGTAGTGCGCGCCGGGATCGATCCAGTGCAGGCCGATCAGGCTGGTCCAGCCATCGGGCTTGGTCAGGTTGGCGCGGCGCTCGTCGCGCCAGGTCTGTTCGCTGCGGGCAAATGACATCGCGGCGGCGGGCTCGTCCATCGCTTGGCGTCCCTCGGTGGGTTGTTTGCCGCTGTCGCGCTGGCACCCGGCCAGTGCGAGGACGGCGGTGGCGGCTGCGATCAGTAATGCAGGCAGTGCACGGTGCGGTCGAAGCATGTCAACGTCCTCGCAGGAACCACTTGTCGATTTCGGCCAGGGAGAAACGCGCCCAGGTCGGGCGGCCATGATTGCATTGTCCGGAGCGTTCGGTCGCTTCCATCTCGCGCAGCAGCGCGTTCATTTCCGGGATGGTCAGCCGCCGGTTGGCGCGGACGGCGCCATGGCAGGCCATCGTCGCCAGCAGTTCGTCGCGCGCCTCGGCGATGCGGCGGCTGCCGCCGTGCTCGTGCAGGTCGGCCAGCACGTCGCGCAGCAGTGCCTCGACATCACCGTCGGCGAGCAGCGCCGGCACGCCGCGCAGCAGCAGCGTCTGCAGTCCGCCACGCGATACCTCGAAGCCGAGTTCGGCCAGCGTGGCGGATTCGCGTTCCGCGGTCTCGGCCTCGCGTTCCGACACCGCGACCATCTGCGGCACGAGCAGCGGCTGTATCCGCACGCCGACACCGTCGTGTGCCGCCTTGAGCTTCTCGTAGCCGATGCGCTCGTGCGCGGCGTGCATGTCGACCACGATCAGTCCCTCGGCTGTTTCGGCAAGGATGTAGATACCGTGCAGCTGGGCGATGGCGTGGCCCAGGGGTGGCAACGTCGCATCTGTCGTCGCCGGCAATGGCATGTATGTGCCCGGTTCGCCAGCGGCTTCCGGACTTTGCCCATACAGGGCGGCGTAGCCGGCACGCGCTTCGTCGACGGACAGCGACAGGTTCGACTGCGGCATCCCCCACGACGACGTTGCGGCACGCGATGGCGGCACTACATCAGTGGCAGCAGGCGCGATGCCGGCGCGTGTCCTGGCCAGCGCTTTCTGCAGCGTTCGATAGACGAAGTCGTGGACCAGGCGCGATTCGCGGAAACGCACCTCGTGCTTGGCCGGATGCACATTGACGTCGACCGCACGCGGATCGAGTTCGAGGAACAGCACGTACGCCGGCTGGCGACCATGGAACAGCACGTCGGCGTAGGCCTGTCTGACCGCATGCGCGACGCTGCGATCACGCACGCTGCGACCATTGACATAGAGGTATTGCTGGTCGGCGCTGGCACGGTTGTAGACCGGCTGCGCGATCCAGCCGTGCAGGCGCAAACCGGCACCGCTGTAGTCGAGCCGGAGCGCGTTGCGCGCGAATTCTTCGCCCAGCGTTTCCAGCAACCGGTCCGATGACGCGAGGATGCTGTCGCCGCCCGCTTCCGGACAAGCACGATACCGGCGCGACGGCTTGCCGTTGTGCGACACCCGCAGTTCGACATCCGGCCGCGCCAGCGCCAGCGAGCGCAGCCATTCCTCGATGTGCCCGAGCTCGGTGCGCTCGGCGCGCAGGAACTTGCGACGCGCCGGCACGTTGTAGAACAGGTCGCGCACTTCCACCGTGGTGCCCTGCGGATGCGGCGCCGGCGCGACCACGCCGATGCGGCCACCATCGACCTGCAGCGCCGCGCCCTGTTCGCTGCCTTCGTGGCGCGAGGCGAGCATGAAGCGGCTGACCGAAGCTATGGACGGCAGCGCTTCGCCACGGAAACCGAGCGTGGCGACGGCTTCGAGGTCGTCGAGCGAAGCGATCTTGCTGGTGGCGTGGCGTGCGATCGCCAGCGGCAGGTCGTCCGCCGCCATGCCGCCGCCGTCGTCGCGAATGCGGATCAGGCGCACGCCGCCTTCCTCGAGGTCGATGTCGATCCGGCGCGCGCCGGCGTCGAGTGCGTTCTCGACCAGTTCCTTGACCACGGACGCGGGGCGTTCGACCACTTCGCCGGCCGCGATCTGGTTGATGAGGGTGTCGGGCAACTGGCGGATCGTCACGGCGACGATGATAGCCGCCTGCTTTGCATCGGTAGAGCCGAACTCTGCTCGGCTGCTTCCATCTCTCGGGGTGCAGCGGAGCAGAGCTCCGCTCTACGGACTGCCGCCGCCGGCGATTGCACTGCCACTGCCACCGGCATCGGCGCGCGCGGCATACAGCGTGCCTGGCGGCGGCTGGCGGGTGAAGTAGGTATTGACGCCGTCGAGGATCGCACGCGCCAGCTGCTCCTGGTGGCGCGGATCATTGAGCCTGCGCTCTTCCTCGGGATTGGAGATGAAGGCGGTCTCGACCAGCATCGACGGCACGTCCGGCGAGCGCAGCACCACGAAGTTGGCGCGCTCGATCTCCTGCTTGTGGGTCCTGCCGAGGCGCTTGAGGCCGCCCAGCACCTGGTTGGCCATGTCCTCCGACGCCTTCATCGTCGCGCTCTGCGACAGGTCGAGCAGCACCGAGGCGAGGGTGTCGTCCTTGCCCTGCAGCTTGACCCCGCCCACCAGGTCCGCGGCATTCTCCTGGCTGGCGAGCCAGCGCGCCGCCTGCGACGAAGCGCCGCGCTGCGACAGCACGAAGACCGAAGAGCCGTTGGCGTCTGGATTGGTGAAGGAGTCGGCGTGGATCGACACGAACAGGTCGGCCTTGGCCGCGCGCGCCTTCTGGTAGCGCTGGGTCAGCGGGATGAAGACATCGGTATCGCGGGTGAGATACGCCTTCAGCCCCGGCGTGGCGTTGACCTGGCGCGCCAGTTCGCGCGCGATCGACAACGTGATCATCTTCTCGCGGCTGCCACCCGGACCGCGTGCGCCGGGA
The DNA here is from genome assembly GCA_039919355.1 of Luteimonas sp. GTDB lineage: Bacteria > Pseudomonadota > Gammaproteobacteria > Xanthomonadales > Xanthomonadaceae > Cognatiluteimonas. The sequence continues at coordinate 9,228 of JBDSFV010000042.1, forward strand.
TCCTGACCACCGTGGCCGGCGTCGATCGCAATGATCAGCGGGCGCAGGCCGCCACGCCGGGCGATGTCCTGCATGGTCTTGCCCGGCGCCTGCGGATACGCGGGCACGACCGAGGACGCGGGCGCTGGCGGCATCGGGTCGGCCGGCACGCCGGTGGCGACGCGGGTCGGGACGCCGGTCGCGATCCGGGTCGATATCGGTTCCAGGGTCGGCACCGATCGCGGCAAGGACGCACCGCCGGCAATCGGCTGCGGTCGCGAAGGCGATGCCGGAAGCTGTGAAACGGGGCTTTGCGAAGCCGGCAGGCTCGCGATCAGGCGCGAGGTAGCTGCAGCCGAGGTGATGGCGGCATCCGGTGCGGTGGTGTCGGCCGTGGCATCCGGAATCGGGGCGCTGGCGGCAGGCTCTGACGCGTTCGCAACACTGGCGTGTGCACCGTCGTCCGGCCATTCCAGCACCAGGCGCGGCCCATCGACCCCGGATTCGTAATGCGGCTTGAGCGCCACCACCGGCGTGGCGAGGTCGAACACGATGCGGGTCGTGCCGGGCATCGGCTGGCCGCTGCGCACGCCCTTGACCACGCCAGTCGCCGCCGGCAGCTGGAGGCTGCGGCCGGGGCTGGATCCGGGCAGGTCGACGACCAGGCGATCGGGATTGGCCAGCGAGATCAGCTGATAGTCGGCCTCGCGATCGAGTCGAAGTTCGGCGCGGGTGCCGGTGGCACCGCTGTTGAGCTGCAGGCTGCGCAATTCGCCGGCATGGGCAAGGTTCCAGCACACGGCGGCGACCAACGCCAAGCCGAGCAGGAATTGCTGGACGGTTGCCCCCTTCACGCGCATGGCCGGATTCAAGCACCAACCACGAGGCTTTGCAACTACTTTCCCCTTAATTATCCGTGGGCTGGCGCAACTTCCTGTCACCCGGATTCAGCAAAGGCTCGCAACCCCACGTTTTCGACATCCGGGACAGCCAGTCACGGCCCGCCGCCGACCCGGCCTCCAGTTCGGCCCGGCGCCCTGCACCGGCAACTTCCAGGTCGATGCGAAGATCGGCTGCAGGCAAGGCATCGCCGCCGCGCTCCGGCCATTCCACCAGCCACAACGCGGGGCCGACATCGTCCAGCGCCAGGAATTCGAGTTCGCCGGCATCGCCGATCCGATATAGATCCAGATGCAGCGCCTTGCCGCCGTCGGCAAGCCTGCCGTCAGCAAACCGGCCGCCGGGAAGGATGTAGTGCTCGACCAGGGTGTAGGTCGGGCTGCGGATCGCACCGGTCACGCCGAGTGCTCGCAACCACGCACGCGCCAGCGTCGACTTGCCGGCGCCGAGATCGCCATGCAGGTACACCACGGCCGCCGCCGGCTGCGTCTGCGCCAATATGCGACCGAGCGCGTCGGTGGCATCGGCACCACGCAGATGCATGCGCATCATTGCCCTGCTCCGGGATTCGACGACCTGCGCAAATGCACGAACAGATCGGACGGCAACAGGCCGCGTTCGCCGCCGTCGCGTGCAGCGGCATCGCCCGCAACCGCATGCAGCAACGCGCCACAACAGGCAGCTGCGAAAGCATCGAAACCCTGCGCACGCAACGCCGCGATCACGCCAGTCAACACGTCGCCCATGCCGCCGACCGCCATGCCGGGATTGCCGGCGGCAACCACGCGGGGAATACGGTCCGGTGCAGCGATGATCGTGCCCGCGCCCTTGAGCACGACCACGCAACCGAAACGCTCGACGATCGCATGCGCCGCTGCGAACCGATCCCCCTGCACTGCGCTCGTGGCGATGCCGAGCAGACGCGCGGCCTCGCCTGGATGCGGCGTCAATACGGTTTCTGCCGGCAACGTCCTCGATTGCATCGACAACAGGTTCAACGCATCTGCATCGACGACGAGCGCTTTGCCGCACGTCATCGCCGCGTCATACAGATCCGCGCTCCAGTCGCTCTGTCCGAGCCCTGGACCGAGCGCAACGACATCGGCATGCTCGAAAAGGGCATGCAAATCCGCGGCGCGCCCGACGCCATGCACCATCGTTTCCGGCCGCTGCGCCAGAAGCATGGCAACGTGCCCGCCACGCGTCGCTACGCTGGCCAGCCCGACGCCACAGCGCAACGCTGCTTCAGCGCACAACGCGATCGCACCGCCGCTGCCGTGGTCGCCACCGATGCAGAGCACGTGGCCGTTGTCGCCCTTGTGGTTGTTGCGTTTTCGCGGTTGCAGCCAGTCGGACAGTGCACCGGCATGCAGTACCTGCGCCGATGCGGCGATGCCGGCGAAAATCGCGGCATCGATGCCAAGCGAAGCGGTATCGAGGTCGCCACAATGATCGAGCGCCGCGCCGGTTGCCAATCCGCGATGCGGTGCAAGGAACTGCAAGGTGCTGGTGGCACGCACCGCCACGCCCTGCACGTTGCCGCTGTCGGCGTCGACGCCGCTCGGCACGTCGAGCGCAAACACCGTGCCGGAGTACACATTGATCGCATCGATCAGTTCCGTGGCGGTTTTATCCGGCGCACGCGTCAGGCCGATGCCAAACAAGGCATCCACGACCACGTCGGCAGCCGGCAGCGCCCCGGTGAAGATGTCGACATGTCCGCCGGCCACCTCGAATTCACGGAGCGCACGCCTCGCCAGTTCGCCGCGAGGCACATGCGTTTCGTGGCGGACGACATGCACGCTCCGTCCGCCCTGCAGCGCATGGGTGGCGAGTACGTAACCGTCGCCACCGTTGTTCCCGGGGCCACAGACCACGACGATCCGTTGCGCCTGCGGCCAGTGCGTGAGCAGGTGGCGCCAGGCCGCCTGCCCGGCACGTCGCATCAATCCATACGCATCACCCAGCTCGGCGCTCGCATTCGCCTCGAGCGCGCGCAGGGCCTGGTTGTCGTAGAGCGCGACGGCATGCGGCATCGCGTGATTCTATACTTGGCGCGTGGAAGCTCCTTTCTCAAAGCCGCCCTTCGCAAAGCCGCCTGCCTCAAAGCCGCCCGCCGCAAAGCACACGTCGTCCGAGCCGGACTACATCGCGCTCGCGCAACACATCAAGACACTGGCGCGCGAGTTCGGCTTCCAGCGTTGCGGCATCAGCGACGTCGCGCTGGGCGAGGACGAGGCACACCTGCGCGACTGGCTCGCCAAGGGCCTGTATGGCTCGATGGACTGGATGGCGCGGCACGGCGACAAGCGCTCGAGGCCACACGAGTTGATCCCCGGCACCCTGCGGGTGATTTCGGTCGGGCTCGACTACGGGCGTGATGGCGACGAGGCGTGGGCGACGCTCGCCGACGGCAGCCGCGCCTACGTTGCGCGCTACGCGCTCGGCCGCGACTACCACAAGCTGATGCGCCAGCGGTTGCAGGCACTGGCCGACCGCATTTCCGCTGAAATCGGCCCGTTCGGCCATCGCGTCTTCGTCGACTCGGCGCCGGTACTGGAACGCGCGCTGGCGCGCAACGCCGGCCTGGGCTGGATCGGCAAGCACACCTGCCTGATCGACAAGGATGGCGGCTCGTGGTTCTTCCTCGGCGAGATCTACGTCGACCTGCCGCTGGCGATCGATGCGCCGGCGAGCGCGTATTGTGGCACCTGCGCGCGCTGCATCGATATCTGTCCCACGCAGGCGATCACCGCGCCGTACCGGCTCGATGCGCGTCGCTGCATCGCCTATCTCACCATCGAGCATGAGGGTGCGATCGACGAGGAACTGCGGCCGCTGATCGGCAACCGCATCTTCGGCTGCGACGACTGCCAGCTGGTGTGCCCGTGGAACAAGTTCGCGAAGAAGACCGACGAGCCTGATTTCCGCGCGCGCAACGATCTCGACCGGGCCACGCTGGCGCAGCTGTTCGCGTGGAGCGAGGAGGAATTCCTGCAGCGTACCGAAGGCTCGGCGATCCGCCGCAGCGGCTACGAACGCTGGCTGCGCAATATCGCGGTGGCGCTGGGCAATGCACCGGCGGCGCCGGACGTGCTGGCCGCGCTGGACTCACGCCGCGACAGCGAAAACGCCGTCGTGCGCGAACACGTGCACTGGGCGCTGGCGCGGCACGGCCGCGCCTGAAGATTCGTCAGGCCGCCTGCGCCGGAATCGAGGTGTTGGTGTGGGTCAGGTGGTTGTGGCGGTCGACGTACACCAGGGTCGGCTTGAATTGCGCAGCTTCGGCCTCGTCACAGACGCCATAGGCGCAGATGATCACCAGGTCGCCCGGCTGCGCATGGTGCGCGGCGGCACCGTTGACCGAGATCACGCCGCTGCCTTCCTCGCCGCGGATGGCGTACGTGACGAATCGCTGGCCGTTGTTGACGTTGTAGATGTGCACCTGCTCGTACTCGCGGATGCCGGCGATGTCGAGCAGGCGGCCGTCGATCGCGCACGAGCCTTCGTAATGCAGCTCGGCGTGGGTGACGGTGGCACGGTGGATCTTGGCCTTGAGGATGTTCAGGTGCATCGTCGGTCTCCGGCCGGGGCCGAATGCGAGTGAGTGCGGCAGTGTAGGCAGCGATTTGCCGCACTGCAACATGGTCCAGACGCGATTCAGCCGGTGTCAGAATTCGAGGTTGTCGATCAAACGGGTGCGGCCGAGCATGGCAGCGACCAGTGCGACCCGTGGCCCGCCCTCGCCTTCCGCCGGTTCGGTCAGGTCCGGCCGACGCAGAACGGCATAGTCGACCGCAAATCCGTGCGCCTCGAGTGCCATTCGCGCCGCAGACTCGACCGCGGTGCGTGACGTGCCGGATGCGGTGGCCGCCCGCATCTGCTGCAGCGTGCGCTGGATTTCAGCCGCGACCGGGCGTTCCGCGGCGGACAGGTACTGGTTGCGCGAACTCATCGCCAGACCGCCCGGCTCGCGCAATGTCTCGCCGGCGATGAGTTCGACCGGGTACGCGAGATCGCGCACCAGGTAACGGATTACCGCCAATTGCTGGTAGTCCTTGCGCCCGAACACCGCGATGTCGGGTTGCACCTGGTTGAACAGGCGCGCGACCACGGTGGCGACACCGTCGAAATGCCCGGGACGATGTGCACCTTCCAGCACTTCGGCGACGCCCGGCACATGCACCTGCACCGTGGCCCCGGCGCCATGGGGATACATCGTCTCCACCGAGGGCAGCCACAGCAGGTCGCAGCCGGCGGCTTCGAGTCCAGTGGCGTCCGCCTCCGGCGTGCGTGGATAGCGCGCGAAGTCCTCGTTCGGACCGAACTGGGTCGGGTTGACGAACACGCTGGCGACGACGCGATCGGCGTGCCCATGCGCCAGCTTCACCAGCGAGTGATGCCCGGCATGCAGGTTGCCCATGGTCGGCACGAAGCCAATGCGCAGGCCGGCGCGCTTCCATTCCCCGATCCGCGTACGCAGCGCGGTGAGATCCTCAATGATCCCGATCATCCCGAGCCTGTCGAAGAATCATGCGTAGCTGTGTTCGGCGTCGGGAAAGCTGCCGTCGCGCACCGCATCGGCGAATGCGCGTACCGCGCCGGCGATGGAGCCGCCGCTGGCGAGGAAATCCTTGACGAACTTCGGCCGCCGGTGGCCGCTGTCGACGCCGAGCAGGTCGTGCAGCACCAGTACCTGGCCGTCGCATTGCGCGCCGGCACCGATGCCGATGGTCGGGATCGTGCCGGCGGTGGTGATGTCGGCGGCGACCTGCGACGGCACGCATTCCAGTACCAGCAGCGAGGCGCCGGCGTCGGCGACGCCGCGCGCGTCCCCGCGCAGTTTCGACGCAGCACGTTCGTCGCGGCCCTGCACCTTGTAACCACCCAGGCGTAGCACCGACTGCGGCGTCAGGCCGAGGTGGGCACAGACCGGGATCTCGCGTTCGACCAGGAAGCGGATCACCTCGAGCTTGTGGCCCGCGCCCTCCAGCTTGACCATACCGGCGCCGGCCTGCAGGCAACGCACGGAAGCGTCGAGCGCACGCTCCGGCGTGGCATCCGCCTGGAACGGCAGGTCGGAGATCAACAGCGCGCCCGACAACCCGCGCGCGACGCATGCGGTGTGATAGACGATGTCGTCGATGGTTACCGGCAGCGTGCTGTCATGGCCCTGCACCACCATGCCGAGCGAATCGCCGACCAGCACGAGGTCGACGCCGCTGTCGTCGAGCACGCGCGCGAAGCCGGCGTCGTAGGCGGTCAGCATCACAAGCCTGCGGCCTTCGCGCTTGGCATCCGCGAGCATCGGCACGGTCCACGGCTTGCGGTCGGGGCGATCGGCGTACACGGCATCTCCAGCCAGAAGGTGCGGAACAGCGGGGTTGGATCGATTCGCTAGCCTACGACTTCGATGCCGTCATAAGCCAGCGCGGCCAGGGCATCGCGCGCCGGACCGCGGCCCGGGATCGACACGCCTGGATCAATCTCCACCAGCGGCAGCAACGCGAATGCGCGCTGGTGCAGGTGCGGATGCGGCACGCGCAGGCCGGGTTCGTCGATGACCGCATCGCCGTAAAGCAGCAGGTCGAGGTCGAGGACGCGCGGTCCCCAGCGTTCGCGCCGCTCGCGGCCGAAGGCGCGCTCGATGCCCAGCAGCCCATCGAGCAGGTCGCGTGCGCCGAGCGCGGTTTCCAGCAGCGCCACTGCGTTGACGAAATCGGGCTGGTTGGCCATACCCCACGCCGGCGTGCGATACAGCCTCGAGGCGCGCATCAGCCTCGTGTCCGGCAGCGCGTCGAGATCCGTCAGCGCCGCGCGCAGCGTCGCCACCGGATCGCCGACATTGCCACCGAGGCCGATCCACGCCCCTATGGGCATGCTCATTCCGAAGCGATTGGACGACGGCGACGACGCCGGCGCTTGCGTG
>JBDSFV010000043.1:0-6994 GCA_039919355.1 Luteimonas sp.
CACCTGCAACAGGAACGCATAGCGCAACTTGCGCGGCAGGCCCTCGGACATCGCGTGTGCTACCTGCCTCAGGCCGGTTGCTGCTCGATGTCGGCGATCCGGTAGCCGGCGCTCTGCACGGTGTGCAGCAGTGGCTTGTCGTACGGCTTGTCGATCGTCTTGCGCAGGTTGTACAGGTGGCTGCGCAGGGTGTCCGAGTCCGGCAGGCCGTTGCCCCAGATCTCGCGTTCGATCTCCTGGCGGCTGACCACGCGCGGGGATTCACGCATCAGGATCGTCAGCAGCTTCAGGCCGATCGGCGACAGCTGCAGTTCGACCCCGCCGCGGGTGGCGCGCAGGCTGGCCGGATCCAGCACCAGGTCGGCGACCTTCAGCACCTCGGAGCCGACCTGGCGGCGCTCGCGCCGGATCAACGCGCGCAGGCGGGCCTCGAGCTCCTGGATCGCGAACGGCTTGGTCAGGTAGTCATCGGCGCCCGCGGACAGGCCGGTGAGCTTCTCGTCGAGGGTGTCGCGCGCGGTCAGCATCAGCACCGGGGTCGACTTGCGGGCCTCCTCGCGCAGGCGCTTGCAGACCTCGATGCCGTCCAGGCGCGGCAGCATCAGGTCCAGCACGACCACGTCGTAGCTGTTCTCGGAGGCGAGGCGGTAGCCGTCGAGGCCGTCGGAGGCGTAGTCGACCTCGAAGCCGCGGCTTTCCAAGTATTCGCCGACCATTTCCGAGATGTTGCGGTTGTCCTCCACGATCAGGACCAGCCCCGCGGGTTCTTGCGATGCGCGCATCGGGATATCCCCTTGTCTTCAGCTTTGTGAAAGGTGCCCGGGGATCGGTGGAAATCGCGTGAAGACACTACGCTGGAATGTCTCAGCCAACCGGCTCTGCCATGCTTGGCGACTGTTTCCTGCCGATTCTGCTGCCGGGCTGAGAGTGACCCGGCCGCGCAGCGGACGGAACGCTCTTACGTCTAGAGAAAAGTCACTGGATAACTCGCTGTGCTCGCCCTTCGGGTCGTCCTTCGGACGATCTGCGCGCTTCGCGCTTGTCCTGCTTTCGCAGGAATGACGAGCAAAAGCTCGATTCCCGTCTTCGCGGGAATGACCAGTTAAAGACGGATCCTGCCGACCAGGATGTCCTTGAACATCACCCAGTCGCCGACGAACGAATAGAGCGGATGCCGGAACGTCGCCGGCCGGTTCTTCTCGAAGAAGAAATGCCCGATCCAGGCGAAGCCATACCCGCAGAGCAACGCCGCCAGCAGCCACCACGCATTGCGCTGGATGATGGCGACGATCGCCAGCACCAGCACGCCGCAACTGCCGGCGAAATGCAGGCGGCGCGAAATCCGGTTCGAGTGCTCGCCGAGGTAGAACGGATAGAACTCGCGGAAGCTGGCGAAGCGGCTCATGGCGACGCGGATGTTTTCTCTTCGGCCTTGGCGCGATCCCAGTAGCGATCCTGCGCCTCCAGTGGCAACGACGCCAACTCGACGCCATCGGCCGCGGCCAGCGCCTCCATCGCCCGGAAGCGGCGTTCGAACTTGCGGTTGGCGCGGCGCAGCGCGGAGCCCGGATCCACCCTCGCATGCCGGGCAAGGTTGGCGCAGACGAACAGCAGGTCGCCGATCTCGTCCTCGAGCTTGCCGCGCGCCGACGCATCGTCCGGCGCTGCCGCAACCGCGGCGAACTCGACGCGGACCTCGTCGATCTCCTCGTGCAGCTTGGCGATCACCGGCCCCGGGCCCGGCCAGTCGAAACCGACGCGCGCAGCACGCTGCTGCAGCTTGATCGCCCGCTGCCATTCCGGCAGGCCGCGGGCGATCCCGGCGAGCGCCGATTCATCGACGTGGCCGGCGGCATCGCGCTCCGCGCGTTTGTGTGCTTCCCATGCATGGGTCTGCGCCTCGGCATCCTCGACGCTGGCACCAGCGAATACGTGCGGATGCCGGCGCGTCATCTTGCCGCTGATCGCGGCGACCACATCATCGAAGGCGAATGCGCCCTGCTCTTCGGCCATGCGCGCGTGGAACACCACCTGCAGCAGCAGGTCGCCGAGTTCGTCCTTGAGCGCAGGCAGATCGTCGCGGTCGATGGCGTCGGCGACCTCGTAGGCTTCCTCGATCGTGTACGGCGCGATCGTGGCGAAGGTCTGCGCCACGTCCCACGGGCAACCCGACGCGCGATCGCGCAGCCGCGCCATGATCGCCAGTAGCTCGTTAATGTCACCTTCGCACTTGAAGTTGCCCATGCCTTTGCTCGTCATTCCCGCGAAGGCGGGAATCCAGTGACTTTCGCTCTATTCCAGACATCAAAGACGCTGGATCCCCGCCTTCGCGGGGATGACAGCAAAACAAACGCCCGTATTTCAGTGGCCCAGCCAGTCGCGCCACGGCAACGCCTGATCGCCGAGCGCGAGGAAGTCGCCATTGAGGATGGTGTCGCGCTGGTTGTAACGCAGCGGCCGGCCTTCCGGGTCGATCACCGCTCCGCCCGCGGCTTCCAGCACGCATTGTCCGGCGGCGGTGTCCCACTCGCTGGTCGGGCCGAAACGCGGGTACACGTCCATGCCGCCTTCGGCCAGCCGGCAGAATTTCAGCGACGAGCCCAGCGGCACACCTTCGGTGTCGCCGATGCGCTGCATCAATGCCGCGGTGCGCGGATCGCGATGCGAGCGGCTGGCGGCGACGCGCAAGGGCGCCGTGGCCGGCACGCGCGTGTGCAACGTGATGTCCTGGTTCGCGTCGCGGCGGAACGCGCCACGGCCGCGCTGCGCATGCCAGAGTGCGCCGGTCACCGGCGCCTGCACCACGCCCAGCACTGGCAGGCCATCGTCGATCAGGGCGATGTTGACGGTGAACTCGCCGTTGCGCTTGACGAATTCGCGGGTGCCGTCGAGCGGGTCGACCAGCCACAGTCGCCGCCACTCGCGCCGCACGATCGCCGGCACGTCCTCGGCCGATTCCTCCGACAGCACCGGGATGTCGGGCGCCAGCCGCTCCAGGCCTTCGACGATGCAGTAATGCGCGGCAAGGTCCGCCGCGGTCAGCGGCGACTTGTCGTCCTTGTGCTCGACCGCGAATTCGCTTTCGTAGACCATGAGGATCCTCGCCGCAGCCTCGCGCGCGATCGCGATGATGCCTTCGCGCAGTACATCCATGTCATGTATTGCCATGCAGTAGCCACTCCCTTGCGATGAACAGGGCGGCAATCGACCGCCCTTCGGAGAATTCCTCGCGCAGCATCAGTTCGTGCAGCGCGTCCAGCTTCCACGGCACCACGTCCAGTTCCTCCGGCTCGTCACCCGGCAGGCGCTGCGGATAGAGATCGCGCGCGATCACCAGATGCGTCTGGTGGCTCATGTAGGCCGGCGCCAGGCTGAGCGAGCGCAGCACCTCGAGCGAGCGGGCGCCATAGCCGGCCTCTTCCTGCAATTCGCGATCGGCGGCCTGCAGCGGCGTCTCGCCAGCGTCGATCCGGCCCTTGACCAGGCCTAGCTCGTAGCGATGCATGCCAGCGGCGTATTCGCGCACCAGCAGCACCGTGTCGGCGTCGAGCAGGGGCACCACGATCACCGCACCGTGGCCACGGCTGTGCAGGCGCTCGTAGCGGCGGCGCTCGCCGTTGCCGAACTCCAGGTCCAGCCGTTCCATCCGGTAGGGGCCGGCGTCGTGCTCGGTCACGCCGTGGATCGTCGGCAGGCGCCGGGTCATCGAAGACCTCCGGGGTGGACGGGGCCGGGCGATGCGGATGCTGTCGATGCAGCGATAATGCGGGGATGCGCGACGGACTTCATGCCGACACGATGATAACGGACGCCGATCACTGGCGGTCGCGCGACCTCGCCGTGCTCTGGCATCCGTGCACGCAGATGCGCGAGCACCCGGACATGCTGCCTCTGGTACCGATCGAGCGCGGTGACGGTGCCTGGCTAGTGGGCCGCGACGGGCGGCGCTACCTCGACGCGGGCAGCAGCTGGTGGACCAACCTGTTCGGCCACGCTGAACCGCGCATCGCCGCCGCCATCGCCCGCCAGGCGGGCACGCTGGAACAGGTGATCCTCGCCGGTTTCTCGCACCAGCCCGCGGTCGAACTGGCCGAGCGCCTGTTGTCGCTTGCGCCGCGCGAAACCGGCCGCGCGCCGCTGGCAAAGGTCTTCTATGCCGACAACGGCTCGGCCGGCGTCGAAGTCGCGCTGAAGATGGCGTTCCACTGGTTTTACAACCGCGGCGAGCAACGGCGCACGAAATTCATCGCGCTGGAGAACGGGTACCACGGCGAGACGCTGGGCGCGCTCGCGGTCGGCGACGTGCCGCTGTACCGGCGGGTGTATGCGCCGCTGCTGGCCGAGGCGCTGTTCGCGCCGTCGCCGGATGCATACCTGGCCGCACCCGGCGAATCGGCGCCACAACGTGCAGAACGGGCAGCGGATGCATTGCGCGATCTGCTCGAACGCCACGCCGGCGAGATCTGCGCCCTGATCCTGGAGCCGCGGGTGCAATGCGCCGGCGGCATGCGCATGCACGATCCGGTCTACCTCAAGCGCACGCGTGAACTGTGCGATGCGCATGGCGTGCTGCTGGTCGCCGACGAGATCGCGGTCGGTTTCGGCCGCACCGGCACGCTGTTCGCCTGCGAGCAGGCCGGCATCCAGCCCGATCTGCTGTGCCTGTCGAAGGGCCTGACCGGCGGCTTCCTGCCGCTGGCCGCGGTGCTGGCCACCCAGGCGATCTACGACGGCTTCCTCGACGACTCGCGCGAGCGCGCGTTCCTGCATTCGCACAGTTACACCGGCAATCCGCTGGCGTGCGCCGCGGCGCTGGCGTCGCTGGCGATCTTCGACAGCGACGACGTGCTCGCACGCAACCGCGCCACCGCCGCGCGCATGGCGGAACTCGCCGCGCCGTTCACCTCGCATCCGCACGTCGCCGACGTGCGCCAGGCGGGAATGATCGTCGCCTTCGAACTGACGAACCATGGCGACAGGCGCGCACCTTTCGAGCCTGCGCAGCGCGTCGGCCTGCGCGCCTATCGCGCCGCGCTGGAACGCGGCGTGGTGCTGCGGCCGCTCGGCGACATTCTCTACTGGATGCCCCCGTACTGCATCGACGATGAGCAGCTGGCGTTGCTGGCCGGAACCACGCGCGCGGCGATCGACGAGGCCACGGCGTGCGCATGACACGGATCTTCGTCGAGCTTCCGCTGTCCCCCGGTGCCCGGGTGACTTTGCCGGAGGCCGCCGCCGGACACCTGTTGCGTGTGCTGCGCGCTGTAGCTGGCGACGCCTGCGTGTTGTTCAACGGCGACGGCTTCGACTACGACGCGCGCATCGTGACTGTCGACAAGCGCGATGCCGAAGTCGAGGTACTGTCGGCGCGCGCGATCGCCAACGAGTCGCCGCTGCGCATCACCCTGCTGCAGGCGCTGGCGCGCGGCGAGAAAATGGACTGGATCCTGCAGAAGGCGACCGAACTCGGCGTGGCCGCATTCGTGCCGGTGGCTAGCGAGCGCAGCGAAGTGAAGCTGGACGGCGAGCGCGTTGACAAACGCGTTGCACACTGGCGCAGCGTGGTGGTGGCGGCCTGCGAACAGTCCGGTCGCGCGAGAGTGCCACAGGTTGCGACGCCGACGTCGCTGGTGCAGGCGCTGCCGACGTTGCCGGCGGGATCGCGGCGCCTGCTGCTGGACCCGGATTCGGTGCACGGGCTGCGCACTCTTGACGATGGCGACAACCGCGAACTGGTGCTTGCGATCGGCCCGGAAGGTGGCTGGTCGCCACGCGACTGCGAGACGCTGCGTGTCGCTGGATTCGCTGGAATCCGCCTCGGGCCGCGGGTGCTGCGCACCGAGACCGCGGGCCTCGCTGCAATCGCGGCGTTGCAGGCGCGCCGCGGGGACTTCGCCTGAATGAATGGGCGGGCGTGCGCGGCCGCGCTCTACGCGGCCGCGGCCAGCGCTTCGCCGATCAGCAGCTCCACCTGTTCGAGATCGGGCAGCAACGCCGCATCCCCGTTCAGCGCGATTCGGGCCTGCACGCCGGGTGGCAGCTGCGTGGCATCGCCCTCTTGCGCAACCAGCGCGTCGCGCGACACCGTCACCAGGCGCGGAAAGCCCTGTGTCAGCAGTGCGAAGAACGGCGCCTTGGCATCACCGCCGAGCGCCTTCAGCACCACCACCTTGCTGCCGAGTCCGCCCTGCTCCTCGGCGATGCCGGACAGCCGCGCGAATGCGACCAGCGGCAGCTGCCAGCCGCGCCAGCGGATGCGGCCGAGCAGCCAGTCCGGGGCATTGGGCAGCGGCTCCGGATCGGCGTACGACATCACCTCGGCGATGGTGGCGTTGGGCAACAGCAGGCGCGCGCCGGCGATCTGGATCAGGACGCCGCGGATGTCGTTGCTGGGAGTGGTGTCCATCGATTCCTGCCTTAACCGGGCCAGCGCGTGGCCAGCTTCCTGGCGAGTTCCGCGGGTGCGCCGGCTTCGGCGCCGCGGGCGATCAGCGCTTCCGGCGCCTCGGCGTCATAGCAGCCATCGGGTGATTGTCCGGCCACCAGCGCGCCGCCCCAGGACAGGCCCATGGCGGCGTCCACCGCAATCGGATCGCTGCCGCTGAGCAGGATCACCGCGCTGTCGGATGCCGGCAGGCTGGCGAACAGAGCCTGCCCCGGACTTGATCCGGGGTCGCCGTCATCGGCACCGAAATGCAGGCCGTCGTCCTGCATCACCACGCCAAGTCCGGCGGGCAATACGTAGACGTGGCCGCGCTGTAGCGCTGCACCGGCCTTGGCAAGTTGCACCGGCATCGAAGTAGCCCGCTGCATCTGCCGCACCAGCTTGTCGTGGCGCGCACCGTCGAGCCGCTGCTGGATCAGCACCGGCCGCGGGAACGACGTCGGCAGGCTGCCGAGCAGCTGCCGCACCGCATCGGGTCCGCCGATGCCGGCCAGCACCACCACAGCGCCGTCGCGGTTGGCATCGTGCGTCAGCCTGTCGTTGACCAGT
>JBDSFV010000044.1:0-7714 GCA_039919355.1 Luteimonas sp.
CGGCGCATGTGCTTCCCCTTCCGGCGTGCGGGAAGGCCGAGGCCTTCGTTGCCAGCCACCTTGGGGTTGGTGGCGTCGCCATGCCGTGATGCCATGCGTCAGACCTGAATCCCGTCCGAACGCATCGCACTGCGTCAACGAAAAACGGCAAGCTCGCACCTGCCGTTCGGAAAACCGTGGCGACTGTCCGCTCAGCCTTCGCCGACCACGTCGACGCCCTTGGGCGGCGTGTAACGGAACGTGTCCGCCGCGAACGACGGATTGCGCTTCCAGCCGCTGAAGGCGATGCGGGTCTTCTGGCCGAGCGCGTCGATCACCTGCATCGTCGCCAGCCCCTGCGGACCGAAGCCGAGCCGCGCGGACTTGAAGCTGGCTTCGCTCGCGTTCTTAGGGCTCAGCACAAGCCAGTCGAGGCCGTCCTCGCTGCCGGCTTCCCTGATCACGAAATCCCGGTCAAGCTTCGAAGGGTCGATCAGCGCGGCCAGCGGACTGTTCTGTTCCTCGGCGCCCTGTGCGCGTCTGGTGACCTGCTGCAGGTCGGGATCGTAGACCCACACCCGCCTGCCGTCGGCGACGATCAGCTGCGCGTACGGCTTGACGTATTCCCAGCGGAACAGCCGCGGTGCCGAGAGTGCAACACGGCCGCTCGAGGATTCCTTGAGCTTGCCGTTGGCGTCGTACAGCTGTTGCGTGAACTGGCCGTCGAGGCCTTTCAGGCCCTTGGTGAACGTGGTCAGGTCGTCACGCGCACCGGCGAAGGCGCTGGTGGCGGACAAGGCAATGGCGAGGCCGGCAAGGCGGATGGCACGCATCGAAATACTCCTGCGAATCGTTACGACGGAGTGTGCCGCGAACAAGCTGAATGCGCTCTCACGATCCACCCAATGCGGACAGGACTAGGGGCGCGACGGCTGCGGTGCAAGCACGCTGCGATCGCCGTTGTGTTCCGGCGGCGTCACGATGCCAGCGGCTTCCATCGCCTCGATCAGGCGCGCGGCGCGGTTGTAGCCGATTTTCAATCGTCGTTGCACGCCGGAGATCGAAGCGCGCCGGGTTTCGGTGACGATGCGTACCGCTTCGTCGTACAGCGGATCGGACTCGTCCCCTGCCCCACCGCCCCTGCCGCTATTGGGGTTCTCCGGCAGGCCGGTGGCACCGACAATGATGCCGTCGCCGAGTGACTGCACTTCTTCAAGAACGCCATCGATGTAATCCGGGCCGCTGCTGCTGTGCTTGAGGTGCTCGACCACGCGGTGCACTTCATCGTCAGACACAAACGCGCCGTGAATGCGCTCCGGCATCGCCGTGCCTGGCGGCAGGAACAGCATGTCGCCGTGGCCGAGCAGCGCCTGGGCGCCGCTCTGGTCGAGAATCACCCGCGAATCCATCTTCGAGCTGACCTGGAACGCTATACGGGTCGGGATATTGGCCTTGATCAGGCCGGTGATGACGTCCACCGACGGCCGCTGGGTGGCGAGGATCAGATGAATGCCGGCCGCGCGCGACTTCTGCGCCAGCCGCGCGATCAGTTCTTCGACCTTCTTGCCGACCACCAGCATCATGTCGGCGAATTCGTCGATGAACACGACGATGTACGGCAGCGTCTCCAGCGGACGCGGCGCTTCGCCCAGCTCGCCGCTGGGCTTGAACAAGGGATCCATCATCGGCTGGCCGGCGTCGATGGCGTCCTTGACCTTCTTGTTGAACCCGGACAGGTTGCGCACGCCAAGCGCGCTCATCAGCTTGTAGCGATACTCCATTTGGGCGACGCACCAGCGCAGGCCATTGGCGGCTTCCCTCATGTCGGTGACGACCGGCGCCAGCAGGTGCGGAATGCCGTCGTAGACCGACAGTTCGAGCACCTTCGGGTCGATCATCAGCATCCGCACATCCTTGGGCGAGGCCTTGTACAGCAGCGACAGCACCATCGCGTTGACCGCGACCGATTTGCCCGAGCCGGTGGTGCCGGCGACCAGCAGGTGCGGCATGCGCGCCAGATCCGCCACCGTCGGTCGGCCGGCAATGTCCTTGCCCAGCGCCAAGGTCAGCGGGCTGGCCGATTTGTCGTACTCCTTCGAGCGCAACAGTTCACTGAGCCAGATCATCTCGCGATGCGAATTGGGGATTTCCAGGCCGACCACCGACTTGCCCGGGATCACGTCGACCACGCGCACCGCTTTCACCGACAGGCCGCGGGCGATGTCCTTGTCCAGCAACGAGATCTGGCTGACCTTGACGCCCGGTGCGGGCTCGAGCTCGAAGCGGGTGATCACCGGACCTGGATAGGCGCCGACCACCTGCGCGTCGATGCGGAAGTCCTTGAGCTTGAATTCGATCTGCCGCGACAGGGTTTTCAGCGTCTCCTCGCTGTAGCCCTTCTGCTGCGGCTTGGGATCGTCGAGCAGTGCCAGCGGCGGAATGCCGGAACCATCGCCGACATGGAACAAGGGGATCTGTTGTTCGCGCCTGGCGCGTTCGCTCTTCTCGACCAGCACCGGCGCCGGCGGTTCGATCCGTACCGGTGCCCGTTTGGCGCGCAGTTCGCTGTCGAACCTGCGGACTTCCTCGCGCTCCTCGCGCATCGCCCGTGCCTGCTGCCATTCGCTGGCCTGCTGCGTGCCGCGGCGGAACAGCGGACCCAGCGCCAGCACGCCCTGCCCGATCCGGTCCATGACCGCGAGCCAGGACAAACCGGTGGCAAGGGTCACCGAGACCAGCAGCAAGGCCAGCAGGAACAGGTTGCCACCAACCGGACCGAAGCCGCGGTACAACGAGCGCCCGACCAGTTGCCCGAGGATGCCGCCGCTGCCGGCGGAAAAATCCTGCGCCGCGCCGATCCGCAGGTACAGCAGCCCGGTGGCCGAGACGAGGAAGCCGACGATGCCCACCAGTCGCAGCGCCGGACCCAGGTCGGCATCGCCGTCGCCGTCCGCATCCATTCCGAACAGCGCGGTCCAGGTGACCACGCCCAGCATCACCGGCAGCAGGAAGGCGACGTACCCGGTCAGGTACAGCAGCACATCGGCGAGCCAGGCACCCACCCTGCCGCCGACGTTGTGCAATGGCGCGGTGATGCTGCCGGAATGCGACCAGCCCGGATCGTTCGGCGAAAACGTCAGCAGACTGGCCAGCAGGTACAGCAGCAACGGCGCGATCAGGATCAGCGCGATGTCGCGCCAGAGCCGCTGGCGGCGCGGATTGGGCGCAACCGACGCGGAGCTCTTCGCGGCGCTTGCGCGCTTGCTGCGAGCGGATTCCTGGAGCGGGCGTGCCACCGTCTAGTCAGACCTTAAGAAAGCTTCGTAGTGCCTTGATCCTACTCTAAAGTTTCATGCCCTGCAGGGCTGGGTGCACCACTTTCCCGCCCTCGATGTTGATGCCGCGCATGAGCGGCTGGCTGTCGCGCCAGTCGCCGGACGCGAGCTTGTTGACCCACGGCAGGATCGCCGCGCAGATCGCCTGCGACGAGGTCTGCGGCACCGCGCCCGGCATGTTGGTCACCGCGAAATGGATCACGCCCTCCTCGATGTAGGTCGGCTCCTTCCAGGTGGTCGGGCGCGAGGTCTCGAAGCAGCCGCCCTGGTCGATCGAGATGTCGACCACCACGCTGCCGTCCTCCATCGACTTGACCATCTCGCGGGTCAGCACGTGCGGCGCGACGGCGCCGGTCACCAGCACCGCGCCGACGACGAGGTCGGCCGAGGCCACCTCCCGCGCGACGACTTCGTCGTACGGATACAACGCGGTGACGTTGTTGCCCAGCCGCATCATCTCGTCCATGCGGTCCTGGCGCTTCTCGAACACGACGACATTCGCACCGCCCGATGCCGCCAGCGCGGCGGAATTGCCGCCCGCAGCACCCGCGCCAAACACCACCACCTTGCCGCGTTCGGTCGACGGCAGGCCGCCGAGCAGCTTGCCCTTCCCGCCCATCGGCTGGTGCAGCAGGTGGGTGCCGACCTGGACGCCGATCTTGCCGGCGATGATCGACATCGGCGCCAGCAGCGGCAGGTCGCCGTTGGGCAACTCGACGGTCTCGAACGCGATGCCGGTCAGGCCGATGTCGAGCAGGCGCTTGGTCAACACGGGCAACGGCGCCAAGTGCAGGTAGCAGAACAGCAGGTGGTCCTTGCGCAGCAGCGCGAGGTCGCCCTCGATCGGCTCCTTGACCTTCACGATCAGCTCGCCCTTGTCGTACAGCGCCGCCGCATCGGGCGCGATCCTGACCCCGAGCTTGCCGTAGTCGGCGTCCTTGAAGCCGCTCTTGATGCCCGCGTCCTTCTCGATCCAGACCTCATGGCCACGCTTGATCAGGTCGCCCGCCGCGGCGGGCACGAGCGCCACGCGCCCTTCAAGGGTCTTGGTTTCCTTCGGCACACCGATACGCATCACAGCATCTCCTGATTCGGCAATCCTGATTCGACAATCATGGCGCGGCCATGAAAAACGCCGCGTCCGCGGCGCATCCCGGCGAATTCGTGTCGTGGCGCGCATCGCGCCTTGTTTTGCAGGGAAGCCGCCGCCAATCTATGCGGCCTGTGCTGTTGCGACCGCCCGCTTTCCAGAAGCACTCCCCGACCTTATCCGATTATACCCATGACCCCATCTTCCATAAGTTCCGCGAAGCACTGCCGTCTGCTGATCCTCGGTTCCGGTCCCGCTGGCTGGAGCGCCGCCGTCTATGCGGCCCGCGCCAACCTCAAACCGGTGCTCGTCACCGGCCTGCAGATGGGTGGCCAGCTGATGACCACCACCGAGGTCGACAACTGGCCCGGCGATGCGCACGGCCTGATGGGTCCGGACCTGATGACCCGGATGCAGGCGCACGCCGAGCGCTTCGACACCGAGGTGATCTTCGACCACGTCCACAGCGCCGACCTGTCGCAGCGCCCGTTCCGGCTCAAGGGCGACAGCGGCGAATACACCGCCGACGCGCTGGTGATCGCCACCGGCGCCACCGCGAAGTACCTTGGCATCGAGTCGGAAGAGAAGTTCAAGGGCCGCGGCGTTTCCGCCTGCGCGACCTGCGATGGCTTCTTCTTCAAGGACCAGGACGTGGCAGTGATCGGCGGCGGCAACACCGCGGTCGAGGAAGCGTTGTACCTGGCCAACATCGCGCGCAAGGTGTACCTCGTGCACCGTCGCGACACGCTGCGCGCCGAGAAGATCATGCAGGACAAGCTGCAGGCCAGGATCCAGGTCGGAAAGATCGAACCGGTCTGGCATCACGTCGTCGACGAGGTGCTCGGCAACGAGGCCGGCGTCACCGGTTTGCGGGTGAGATCGGTGCGGGACGATTCGACCCGCGAGCTGACGGTCCATGGTCTGTTCGTCGCCATCGGCCATACCCCCAACACCTCGCTGTTCGAGGGCCAGCTGGCGATGAACAACGGCTACATCGAGATCCGCTCCGGTCTCGCCGGAGGCGCGACCGCGACCTCCGTGACCGGCGTATTCGCTGCCGGCGACGTCGCCGACCAGATCTATCGCCAGGCCGTCACCTCGGCCGGCTTCGGCTGCATGGCCGCGCTCGACGCCGAGAAGTTCCTCGACAAGGACGCGTGATGCCTTTTCTCCTTCCCCTTCAAGGGGAAGGCCGGGATGGGGATGGTGTTGATTTCGTGATGCACTGGAACACCATCCCCACCCCAAACCCTCCCCTTGAAGGGGAGGGAGTAAAACGGCGATGCTGACTCCTCGGGTTCTCGACAATCTCACGGACATCGCACCCGCAAGCTGGGATGCGCTACACGATGGGCGCAACCCGTTCGTTAGCCATGCCTTCCTGCAGGGTCTCGAACACTTCGGTTGCCTGCGCAAAGAATGGGGGTGGACAGCGCATCACGTCTTACTGTGGAGCGGCGAAGCGCTGGTCGCGGCAGCGCCGGGCTATCTCAAGACCAATTCGCACGGTGAGTTCGTCTTCGACCATGCCTGGGCGCATGCGTACGCACGATACGGCCGTGATTATTTCCCCAAGTGGCTATGCGCGGTGCCGTATACGCCGGTCGCGGGCCCACGCCTGCTGGCATGCGATCGATCGATGCGCCCCGCCCTGTTGCAGGCGATCGTCGCGATGGGGCGCGAGGCCGGATTGTCATCGGCGCACGTCAACTTCCACGATGAGGATGGCGACACGGCCTTCGATCCCGGCTGGCTCCCACGCATCGATGTGCAGTACCACTGGCATAACGCTTCCGGTTGGCGCGACTTCGATGAATTCCTCGCGGCGATGGACAGCAAGCATCGCAAGAACATCCGCCAGGAGCGAGCGAAGGTGGCCCGCGCCGGAGTGACATTCCGGGTTGTGCATGGCGACGAGGCCAGCGACGCCGACCTGACCACGATGCACGGCTTCTACCTGCGCACCTTCGCCGACTACGGCAATACCCCGGCGCTGACGCTCGATTTCCTGCGCCATCTGGCGCGGGCGATGCCGCGACGGCTGGTGCTGTTTCTCGCCGATCGTGACGGCGTCACGATTGCCGGTGCGCTGTGCCTGCGTGGCGGCGAGACCCTGTACGGGCGCTACTGGGGTGCCGACGAGTCCGTCCCCGGACTGCATTTCGAGACCTGCTATTACCAGGGCATCGATTACTGCCTGCACGAAGGGCTGACCTTGTTCGAACCGGGCGCGCAGGGCGAACACAAGCTCGCGCGCGGTTTCCTGCCGACCCTGGTGCGCAGCCGGCACTGGATTGCCGACCCCGCATTCGCGGAAGCGATCGGAACGTGGTGTGCGGAGGAAGCTGCCTCGATAAAGCGTTACGCCAGGACGCTGTCGGCGCATTCGCCGTTTCGCGGCCCGGGGCCGGTGTGATGGCACGCTTCGAGTTGCGGCTTCCCGTGCTCGGCGACGATCCCGACAGCCCGTTTCCGCCGGCCGAATCGGCGCTTCATGAACCCGGCGGTCTGCTCGCGGTCGGCGGCGACCTCTCCGTCGACCGCCTGCTCAATGCCTATCGCCACGGCATTTTCCCCTGGTTTTCCGAGGGGCAGCCGATCCTGTGGTGGTGTCCCGACCCGCGCATGGTGTTCCGCAGCGACGGCGTGCGCCTGTCTTCGCGATTCCTGCGGCAGCTGCGACGCTCGCCGTGGGTCGTTCGTGCCGACACCGCCTTTGCCGACGTGATCGATGCATGCGCGCGAACACCGCGACCGGGACAGCAAGGCACATGGATCACCTCTGCGATGCAGGCCGCGTACCGCGAACTGCATCGCCTGGGACATGCGCATTCGATCGAGGTCTTCGATCGCGAACGCATGGTCGGCGGCATCTACGGCGTCGCGATCGGGCGCATGTTCTTCGGCGAGAGCATGTTCAGCGTCGAATCCGGTGGCTCCAAGGTGGCGCTGGCCGCGCTCGCGTACCGGCTCCGCGAGTGGGACTGGCCGTTGATCGATGCCCAGGTCGAGAACGAGCACCTGCTCGGCCTCGGCGCGGAAGCGTGGCCGCGCGCAGCCTTCCTGCAGCGGATTGCAGGCCTGGCGGGCGCTGCCGAACCGGCCGGACCCTGGACCAGACGCTTCGGCGAGTTGCCTGCGGCGCTGCTCGTGGCTTAACCCCCGTTTTGCGCCTGCCCTGCCCCACGTGTCAGAATGCGCGACTTTCGGGCGGCCTTCGCGCCCGCCCACGCTGCAATCCCTGCAGACACCATCTCTGCAGAAATCAGGAAACACATGGCGAAAGACGACGTCATCGAATTCGAAGGCA
>JBDSFV010000045.1:0-5423 GCA_039919355.1 Luteimonas sp.
GCGGTCGGGTCGAAGCCGGCCTTGACCCGCAGCGGACGGCCGAGTTTCAGGCGCGCTTCGAGTTCGTCGCGCTTGAGGATTTCGTCGGCACCGCGGCCGATCCGTTCCAGGGCGTCTTGCACTGACACGATGGGTTTCTCGCCAAGGCCGTCGCGCCGGAAGCGTGAGGTCAGTTGTGAAAGTGGTGTTAACAGGAAGTTAATCTGAATGCGCCTGAAAAACCTAATCCGCTCAAGGGTTTGACGCACTCTTTTCGCGCGACTATGGTACCCCCTTGACGCGTCCATCACATCGGGCCGGGGGAACAGATCGATGAGCACATCCGGAGCTTTCCGCCACGAAAGCGGCAGCGGCCGCCGCGCGCGCCTTGAGACCCTACGCGAAGCGGCCCTGCACCGGAAGGTGCTCAGCCAACGTTTACCGGCCGCCTTCAACGGCCGCTGGACCCGGCGCCACTGGGCGCACGCCAGCCTGTTCGCCACGCTCGGCGCGCTGGTCGCGACGATCGTGCCCGGTTTCTCCAACGCGATGCAGTCGCCGACGCTGGCGCCACGCACGACCCTGGCGCTGGCATTGCCGGCATTGCCGCTGGCGCAGCTGCGCGGCCACGCCGGCGACAGCTGGCAGCTGGTGACGGTGCAGTCCGGGCAGACGCTCAGCGCGCTGTTCGAAGAACTCGACATTCCCGCTGCGACCATGCATCGCCTGCTCGAGCAACCCGGTGCAAAGCAGGCGCTGACCCGGCTCAAGCCCGGCACCGTGATCGGCTTCGACCTGCCGGTCCATGCTCCCGGACAGCCGGGGCAACTGCGCACGCTGCGGTTCGACCGTGACCCGACCCATCGCGTCGAACTGTCGCTGGTCGGCAACCAGGTCCGCGAACACGTGATCGAGCGCCCGACCCAGACCCGCACGGTCGTCATCAGCGGCGAAGTGGGTCGTTCCCTGTTCCACTCGGCGCGCAAGCTCGGGCTGAGCGGCAGCAACATCAACACGCTGACCGACGAGATCTTCAAGTACGACATCGACTTCAACGACGACGTCGCCGCAAGCGATCGTTTCAGCGTCGTGGTCGACCAGGTCTGGCGCGAGGGCGAGCTGATCGGCACCGGCCCGGTGCAGGCCGCGACCTTCAGCGTCCATGGCAAGCTGCATTCCGGCTTCCGCTTCGAGCGCAACGGCAAGGCCGAGTATTTCACCGCCGATGGCCGGCCGCTGAAGCGTTCCTTCATCCGCATGCCGATCCCGTATGCACGCCTGACCTCGACCTTCGGCGCGCGCAAGCACCCGGTGCTGGGTCGCGTGCGCATGCACCAGGGCGTCGACTACGCCGCCTCCACCGGCACCCCGATCATGGCCGCCGGCGATGCGCGCGTCACCTTCATCGGCTGGAAGGGCGGTTACGGCCGCGCCGTGATCCTCGACCACGGCCGTGGCTACAGCACGCTGTACGGGCACATGTCGCGCTTCGGCAAGGAACACGTCGGCCAGCGCATCGGCCAGGGCACCGTGATCGGCTACGTCGGCAAGACCGGCCTGGCCACCGGCCCGCACCTGCACTACGAATTCCGCATCAACGGCGTGCACCGCAACCCGCTGTCGGTGACGATGCCGCCACCGGAGCCGCTGGGCGGCGCGGCGCTGGCGCAATTCCGCGCGCAGACCGGCACCGCGCTGACGAAAATCCGCAAGGTCGAGGACGTGATCTATGCCGACGCGACCCCGGTGAAGCCGGCCAAGGCCAGCAAGCAGGCCTGAGCCCCGATCCTCACAGCAGTTATCCTCGCAACCGCGCGCGCATCGCGCGCCCGATTGCGAGCGACCCATGATTCCCGATTTTGCAGGCCAGGCAGAGACCGGCCTGTTCCTTGGCCTGATCTCCGGCACCAGCGCCGACGGCATCGATGTCGCACTGACACGTTTCGCCGACGCTGGTGCGCACGCGCGTTGCGAATTGCTGCTGGGGCGCAGCTATCGCTGGGAAGGCGCCCTGCGCGCGCGCCTGGTCGAACTCGGACAGGGCGGCGATGGCACCTCGCTCGACGAACTGGGCGGCCTCGACGTCCAGGTTGCCCAAGCCTTTGCCGAAGCCGCGCTGGCGCTGCTCGACGAAGCCGGCGTCGCACCCGCCGCCGTGCACGCGCTGGGTTCGCACGGCCAGACCGTGCGCCATCGCCCCGAAGCACGCTTCCCGTTCACCTGGCAACTCGGCGACGGCAACGTCATCGCCGAGCGCACGGGCATCAACACGGTCGCCGATTTCCGGCGCCGCGACGTCGCCGCCGGCGGTCACGGCGCACCGTTGCTGCCGGCGCTGCATGCGGCACTGCTGCGTTCGCCCGACGAGACGCGCGCGGTGCTCAACCTCGGCGGCATCGCCAACCTCACCCTGCTGCCACCGGCTCTTGGACAAGATGCCGGGGGTGTGCGCGGCTTCGACACCGGGCCGGCCAATGCGCTGCTGGATGCCTGGTGCGAGCGCCACAGCGGCCAGCCGTTCGATGCCGGCGGTGCGTTCGCAGCGAGCGGCACGGTCGACGACGCGCTGTTGGCCGCGCTGCTGGCCGAGCCCTGGTTCGCGTTGCCGCCGCCCAAGAGCACCGGCCGCGAGCAGTTCCACCTCGACTGGCTGCAGCCGCGGCTTGGCGATGTGCAACGGCGGCCACAGGACGTGCAGGCGACGCTGCTGGAACTCAGCGCCGCCAGCATCGGCGATGCCCTGCGCGCCACCCAACCCGACACCCGGCGGCTGCTGGCCTGTGGCGGCGGCGTGCACAATCCGTTGCTGCTGCAACGCATCGCCGCGCGGCTGCCCGGCGTGGTGGTCGAGTCCAGCGCCGCGCACGGCGTCGATCCGGATTTCATCGAGGCGATGGGATTCGCCTGGCTGGCGCGCGAAACCTTCGCCGGCCGCCCCGGCAACCTGCCTTCGGTGACCGGCGCACGCGGATCGCGCGTGCTGGGGGCGATCTACCGCGCCTAGACGCTGCGACTTATTCGAGTTCGAAGCGCCCGGCGATCGACTGGTCGGGCTCTTCCTCCACCAATGGCGCAGGCGCTTTGGCGCGTCCGATCAGCGAGAAGCCGGAATCGTTCGGCACCTGTTCCATGGCCGCGAGCGCCTCTTCGAGTATGTCCGCCTCGCTGTCCTCGAGATGCACCGCGCCATCGCCTTCGCAAACATGCAGGCCATGGTCCAGCAGGCGCAGCAGGGTGTCGTGCATGCTCCAGCCGCGGGCATCGCTGATGCGCTTGATGCGCTCGGCCAGCACCGGGTCGATATCACGCAGCACGATGTCGGTCACGATGCCCTCCTTGCCCAGTCCCGTTGCCGACAGACTGTTGGGGAATCCACATATCATCCGCGCGCGGCGTTGTCACCCTCGGGCGCTGGATCCCGGATGCGCCGCCACAGCCAGGCCAGCAACAACAGCGTCGGGATCACGGACAAGGCGCTCAGGGTGAAGAAGGTGCCGTAGGACGTGGCCTCGACGACATAGCCGGACACCCCGCCGACGAATTTGCCCGGCAGGTTGGCCAGCGAGACCAGCAGCGCGTACTGGGTCGCGGTGAAGTTGCGGTCGGTCAGCGACGACATGAACGCCACCAGCACGGTGCCGGCGAACCCCTGCGAGAGGTTGTCGGCGGTGATCGCCGCGTAGAACGCCCAGATCTGCGACGGGTGCTGCGCCATCAGCAGGAAGGCCAGGTTGGACAGCGCGACCGCGATCGCGGCCACGAACAGCGTCCTGCGGAACCCGAACGCCGCGACCCCGAAGCCGCCCAGGAATGCGCCGAGGATGCCCATCCACACGCCATACAACTTCGACACCGTGGCGATGTCCGCCTTGGTGTAGCCCGAGTCGAGGTAGAACGGCCCGGACATCACGCCGATGACCTGGTCAGGAAACTTGAACAGGCCGACGAACAGCAGCAGCGCCAGCCCCAGCAGCAGTCCGTTGGTCGAGAAGAAACTGGTGAACGGCTGCCAGAACGCACCGATGATGTCGATCCTGCGCACCACCGTCGCCTCGGGCGCGACCGGTTCCCGGCACGACAACGTGGTGATGATCGGCAGCAGCATCAGTGCGGCCATCACCAGGTAGGCGATCTTCCAGTCGCGGTATTCGGCCAGGTACAGGGCGCCGGCGCCGGCGAGGATCAGGCCGATGCGGTAACCGAGCGTGTAGGTCGCGGCCAATGCCGCCTGTGCGCTGGCCGGTGCGATCTCGATGCGATATGCGTCGACCGCCGAATCCTGGGTGGCACCGGCGAACGACGCGACCAGCACCCACAGCACCAGCTCGCGTACGCCCAGCTCCGGCCGCGTGTAGGCCAGCGCGACGAGGCTGGCCGCCACCACCACCTGCGCCACCAGCAGCCACGAACGCCGGCGCCCGAGGAACGCGGTCAGCGGAAACGCGTGCCGGTCGAGCAGCGGCGCCCACAGGAACTTGAGCAGGTAGAAGAAGCTGGCGAGGCTGATCAGGCCGATGCTGCCCAGGTCGAGGCCGACGTCGCGCAAGCGCGTCGACAGGGTTGCCGAGGCGATCAGCAGGAACGGCAGTCCGCTGCCGAATCCCAGCAGCATCATGGTCAGCGCCGACGGCGTGGCGAAGGCGCGCTTGACGCCTTTCCAGCCCTTGTACGAAACCGGTGCTGCGTCAGTGGCGGCGTGGCTCATGCGGAATAGTCGACGATGGAATAGTCGACGATGAATGGGGCATGGTCGGAGAAGCGCGGAGTCGGATGGATCGAACACGCGAGCAGGCGGTCGCGCAGGCCCGGCGTCACCAGCTGGTAGTCGATGCGCCAGCCGACATTGTTGGTGCGCGCGGCGCCGCGGTTGCTCCACCAGGTGTAGTCCTGGCCCTGGGCGTGCAGCGCGCGATAGGCGTCGACCCAGCCCGCGTCTTCGCCGCACAGCCCGTTGAGCCAGTCGCGCTCGGGCGGCAGGCAGCCGGAGTTCTTCTGGTTGCTGCTCCAGTTCCTGATGTCCAGGCGGCTGCGCACGATGTTCCAGTCACCGCACAGCACGTAGTCGCGGCCGCTCGCGAGCCACTGGTCCAGGATCGGCCTGAGCCAGGCCATGACCTCGAACTTGAAGCCCTGGCGCAACTCGCCGGACGATCCGGACGGGATGTAGAACGAGACCACGCTCAGGTTGCCGAAGCGGGCTTCCAGATAACGGCCTTCCTCGTCGAACGCCTCCCAGCCGAGCGCGGTGCGCACCTCGTCAGGCTCGCGGCGGCTGTAGATGGCGACGCCGCTGTAGCCTTTTTTCGTGCTGGCGTCGCGGAACCAGGCCTTGTAGCCGGACGGCAGGAAGGCATCGCCCACGAGCTGGTGCTCCTGCGCCTTCGTCTCCTGCACGCACAGCACATTCGCGTGCTGCTGCGCGAACCAGTCGAAGAAGCCCTTGC
>JBDSFV010000046.1:0-8925 GCA_039919355.1 Luteimonas sp.
GATCAAGCATGAGAGGCGACTTGGTACCGAACCACAAAACCATATCTAATTGAATTCTATAGCTATCTATAGCTATTTATAGTTTTTTTCGATTGAAACTTTACAATCACAAGAAATAACTTTTAAATAAGACGACCAAACTTTACAGTCAGCCATGGCCCGTCCTGACCGCTCCGCCGAAATCGAACATGCACTACTGACACAGCTCGAGGCGCACCCGAATGACCTGGTCGTGATGGTGGCCAATGCGCTGGGCCTGAGTCGCACGGCGGTCGCGGCTCGCGCACGCGTGCTGATCGCGAACGGTTATCTCGCCAAGACCGGGACCACGCGCCCGACCTATCGGTTCGGCATCAATCGACGCGCCCTCGTCGAGCATCCGCTTTCGGGCTTGGCCGAGGACCGGGTGTGGACGCGCGATGTGGCGCCACTCCTGCGCGGGCTTCCGGCCAATATCATCGATATCAGCCATCACGGCCTCACCGAGATGGTCAACAACGCCATCGATCATTCCGAAGGCGAGCGTCTGCAGGTGTTTGCAGACCGCAATGCTTCGCGTCTGGCGATGATGGTGTCCGACGATGGCATCGGTATCTTTCGCAAGATCACCCGTGCGCTGGATCTGCCGGACGAGCGCCTGGCGCTGTTGGAGCTGTCCAAGGGGAAACTGACCACCGACCCCAGACGTCATTCCGGCGAAGGCGTGTTCTTCGCTTCGCGGATGTTCGATCGCTTCCAGATCGCCTCCCATGATCTGGTCTTCGACCACGGTGCCATGGAAGGAGACGATCTGCTCCACGACATCGATCCACGACAGGTGCGTTGTGGGACAACGGTGTTGATGGAGATTGCGATCGACGCAACGCGCACGGCGAAACAGGTATTCGATGAATTCTCGAGCGGTCCGGACGAATACGCCTTCGCCAAGACCGTGGTACCGGTCAGATTGGCGAAAGTCGGCGACGAGAACCTGGTGTCGCGCTCGCAGGCCAAGCGCCTGCTGCAGCGGGTTGACCGGTTTCGAACGGTGATCCTCGATTTTGAGGGCGTGTCGGGTATCGGGCAGGCTTTCGCCGACGAGATCTTCCGGGTGTTCGCCAACGAGCATCCGGACATCGAGCTGGTTGCGATCCACGCGAAATCGGACGTGCAGCAGATGATCCGTCGCGCCGAAGTCCTGCGCGATGAAGGCAGCGACCAGCTGCCGCTGCCGTAGCCGATGACCGACAAACCGTTCTCGCCGTCGTGCGA
This sequence comes from Luteimonas sp., assembly GCA_039919355.1. Taxonomy (GTDB): domain Bacteria; phylum Pseudomonadota; class Gammaproteobacteria; order Xanthomonadales; family Xanthomonadaceae; genus Cognatiluteimonas. The sequence goes on from JBDSFV010000046.1 coordinate 1,252, forward strand.
CCGCAACCGCGACCCGATCCTCGCGGTGCTGCGCGAGCACTTTGCGGATCGCCGCCATGTGCTGGAAGTCGGGAGCGGCACTGGTCAACACGCGGTGTATTTCGCCGCGGCGATGCCGTGGTTGAGCTGGCAGTGCTCGGACGTCGCGGACAATCTGCCGGGCATCCGCATGTGGCTGGATGGGGCGGCGTTGCCGAATACGCCGGCGCCGATCGAGCTGGATGCCATGAGCGGGCCGTGGCCGGCGCACGCTTTCGATGCGGTGTTCAGCGCCAATGTGCTGCATATCATGGGCTGGCCGGAAGTCGAGGCGTGTTTCGCCGGCGTGGATCGCGTGCTGCGGGCGGCCCCTCATCCGCCTTCGGCACCTTCTCCCCGCAAGCGGGGAGAAGGAGGAAGCGAGGGCGGAATGCTGGTGGTGTACGGCCCGTTCAACTACGCCGGTGCGTACACCAGCGCCAGCAACCGCGAGTTCGACGCCTGGCTGAAAGCGCGGGATCCGCGCTCGGGGATTCGCGACTTCGCGGCGGTCGATGCGCTGGCGCGTGCGATCGGGCTGCGCTTGCTTGACGACATCGCCATGCCGGCCAACAACCGCTGCCTGGTGTGGCGGCGCGGCTAGGCGCGCGCGACGCGCTCCCGCGGCACTGCGGCTATCCTCGGGCCATGTTCGAACTCCACCAGGTGCTCAAACGCCACGGCGCTGCCATCGCCCTGGATGGCGTCGAGCTGGCGATCGCGTCCGGGCGCACCACGGCGCTGATCGGCCCCAGCGGCGCCGGCAAGTCGAGCGTGTTGCGGATGCTGCTGGGGCTGGACTGGCCCGACGCCGGCGAGGTGCGCTTCGATGGCGCGCCGCTGCAGCGTGCGTCGCTGCTGGAACACCGGCGACGCATTGGTTACGTGATCCAGGAAGGCGGCCTGTTCCCGCATCTGACGGCGGCCGGCAATGCCGGCTTGCTCGCACGCACGCTGAGTTGGCCGGCACCGCGCATCGCCGCGCGCATCGACGAACTCGCCGCACTGTGCCAGTTGCCGCGCGACGCGCTCGCGCGCTTCCCGGCCGAACTCTCCGGCGGCCAACGCCAGCGCGTGGGATTGATCCGCGCGCTGATGCTCGATCCGCCGGTGCTGTTGCTGGACGAGCCGCTGGCCGCACTCGATCCGATCGTGCGCAATGAATTGCAGACGCAGATGCGCGCGTTGTTCGCGAGCTTGCGCAAGACCGTGGTGCTGGTGACCCACGACGTCGCCGAGGCCGCCTACCTCGGCGACACGCTGGTGCTGCTGCGCGACGGCCGCGTGTTGCAGCAAGGCAGCGCGCGCGCACTGATCGACGCACCGGCGGAGCCGTTCGTGCGTGCATTCATGACCGCGCAGCGCCCGCTGCTGGCGGACGCATGAACGCATCGCGTCTTGCACGGATCGCGACGTTCGCACTGGCGCTGTTGCCCGTGATCGCGATGGCGGCCACGGCCGTGCCGGGCGTCGTCATCGGCTCGAAGAACTTCACCGAGTCGGTGATCCTCGGCGAGATCGGCACCGGTCTTGCGCGTGGGGCGAACATCCCGGTCGAGCATCGGCGTCAGCTCGGCGGCACCCGCATCGTGTGGCGGGCACTGGAAGGCGGGCAGATCGACGCCTACCCCGAATACACCGGCACGCTGGTGCAGGAAATCCTGCAGCTGCCGGACGCCACGCCGGCGCAGCTGCGCGCCGCGCTGGCGAAGCGCGGCTTGGCGATGACGCCGCCGCTTGGCTTCGACAACACCTACGCGCTGGGCATGCGCGCCGAGCGTGCGCGTGCGCTCGGTATCAAGCACGTCTCTGACCTGCGCGCGCATCCCGGGCTCAAGCTCGGCCTGAGCAACGAGTTCATGGCACGAGCGGACGGCTGGCCCGGGCTGCAGCGCGCGTACGGCCTGCCGCAACGGCCAGACGGGCTCGACCACGACCTCGCCTACCGCGGCCTTGCCAGCGCGGCGATCGACGTGACCGACCTCTACTCCACCGACGCCGAGATTCCGTATTACAAGCTCGTCGTGCTCGACGACGACCGCCATTACTTTCCGGCGTACGAGGCGGTATTCCTGTATCGCGCCGACCTCGCGCAACGCGCGCCGGCCTTCGTGCGCGCACTTGACGGCCTGGCCAGACGCATCGATGCGACGACCATGCAACACCTCAATGCGCGCGTGAAACTGCAGCGCGAGAAGGAATCTGACGTCGCCGCCGACTGGCTCGGCGCGGCTGCGCCGGCAACGGCGGGGCGGACATCGCGGCTGTGGCAACGTACCGGCGAGCACCTGGCGCTGGTCGGCGTGTCGCTCGGCCTGGCGTTGCTGGTCGCGCTGCCGCTGGGCGTGCTCGCGGCGCGGCGGCCGCGGCTTGGGCAGGTCGTGCTGTCGACCACCGGCGTGCTGCAAACGCTGCCGTCGCTGGCAGTATTTGTGTTCATGATTCCGCTGTTCTGGATCGGCGCCAAGCCCGCGATCGCGGCGCTGTTCCTGTACAGCCTGCTGCCGATCGTGCGCAACACCCATGCCGGGCTGACCGGCATTCCGCTGGAGTTGCGCGAGACCGCGGCCGCGATCGGCCTGCCGCCACGCACGCGGCTGTGGCGCGTGGAGCTGCCGCTGGCGCTGCGTACGATCCTCGCCGGCGTCAAGACCGCCGCAGTGATCAATGTCGGCACGGCAACGCTGGGTGCGTTGATCGGCGCCGGCGGCTACGGCCAGCCGATCCTCACCGGCATCCGTCTCGATGACCTCGGCCTGATCCTCGAAGGCGCGGTGCCGGCGGCGCTGCTGGCGCTGGTGGTGCAGGGCTTGTTTGAACTCGTCGAGCGCCTGCTCACGCCACGCGGCCTGCGGCTGCTGGCACGGCAATAGTCAGGTGGGTGACACGACATCGTCACTTCGCCTTAGCTACCCCTCGGTATCCTTCGGACGATGTCTGGTCGTCACGACCCCTCCGCTGCCGACGCGCCTGGCGACGCTGTGGCTTCCATCGACGCCGTGGCGACACGCTACCGCGCTGCGCGCGCGCGCAGCCTGCAACTTGCTGCGCCGCTGTCGGCCGAGGACGCCATGGTGCAAAGCATGGACGACGCCAGTCCGGCGAAATGGCACCTCGCGCACACCACCTGGTTCTTCGAGCGCTTTGTGCTCGCGACGCGTTCCGGCTACCGCCCGGTCGATTCGCAATGGGATTACCTGTTCAACAGCTACTACCAGAGCGTCGGCCCGATGCACACGCGGCCGCAGCGGGGGCTGGTGTCACGACCTGCGCTGGCCGAAGTGCTGGACTATCGCGCGCAGGTCGATGCGCGCATCCAGCGGCGCTTCGAGACCGGCGACCTCGACATCGATGACGCGCGTACGCTGCTGCTCGGCACGCACCACGAGCAGCAGCACCAGGAGCTGCTGCTGACCGACATCAAGCATGCGTTCTGGTGCAATCCGCTGGCGCCGGCCTATCGCGACGACCTGCCGCTGCGCCGCGGCCGTGCGTCGCCGCTGCGCTGGATCGCGCGCGACGAGGCGATCGCCGAAATCGGCGCGCCGCCGTGGCCGCAGGCGCAGGCGTTCGCTTACGACAACGAATCCCCGCGCCATCGCGTGCTGGTGCCGGCGCACGCGCTGGCGAGCCGTCCGGTCAGCAATGGCGAGTACCAGGCGTTCGTCGCCGACGGCGGCTACGAAACGCCGGCACTATGGCTGAGCGAAGGCTGGGCTGCGCTGCAGGTTCATGGCTGGCGGCGTCCGCTGTACTGGCACGACGACGGTGCGCGCGAGTTCACGCTCGGCGGCTGGCGCGCGTTCGATCCGCACGCGCCGGTGTGCCACCTGAGCTACTACGAAGCCGATGCGTTCGCGCGCTGGGCCGGCGCGCGGCTGCCGACCGAGGCCGAATGGGAGCAGGCCGCGACCGGCGCCGCGATCGAAGGCAACTTCGCCGAAAGCGGCGCCCTGCACCCGCAGGCGCTGACCGGCGACGACACCGGCCTGCAGCGGCTGTTCGGCGACGTATGGGAATGGACGTCGACCGCGTACACGGCGTATCCCGGGTTCCGGCCGCTGCCGGGATCGCTGGGCGAATACAACGGCAAGTTCATGTGCGGACAGTGGGTGCTGCGCGGCGGCAGCTGCGCCACACCGCAGGACCACGTCCGCGCCAGCTACCGCAACTTCTTCCCGCCGCCCGCGCGCTGGCAATTTTCCGGATTGCGACTCGCCAAGGACGCAATATGAATGTCGCACTCGCCGCGCGCGCGCAGGCCGCGCTCACCGACCTGCGCCCGACGCCGGACGACATCGAAGGCGATGCGCTCGCCGGCCTGTCGCGTACGCCCAAGCGGCTGTCGTCGAAATACTTCTACGACGCGCGCGGCTCGCAGCTGTTCGAGGACATCACGCGCCAGCCCGAGTACTACCCGACGCGCGTGGAACAGGCGCTGCTTGACGCGCGCATGGACGCGATCGCCGCGGCGATCGGCCCGGGCGTGCATGTCGTCGAGTACGGCAGCGGCAGCGGTCGCAAGACGCAGCAGCTGCTTGAAGGCCTGGATGATCCGGTCGCCTACACGCCGATCGAGATTTCGCGCTCGATGCTGCTGGCCAGCACGGCGCGGCTTGCGGTTGAATTCCCGCGCATCGAGATGCTGCCGGTGTGCGCCGATTTCACGCAAACCGTTGCGTTGCCGGCGCCTGCGCGCGCGCCGCAGCGCACGCTGGTGTTCTTCCCGGGCTCCACGCTCGGCAACTTCACCCACGACGAAAGCGTGGCGATCCTGCGCGCGATGCGTGCCACGATGGGCGCGCGCGGACAGGCCCTGATCGGGATCGATCTGGACAAGGACCCGGCGCTGATCGAGGCCGCCTACAACGATGCCGCCGGCGTTACGGCCGCGTTCACCCTCAACCTGCTGGCGCGGCTCAATCGCGAAATCGGCAGCGATTTCGACCTCGACGGCTTCCGCCACCGCGCGCTGTACGAACGCGGCGGCCGTCGCATCGAGACCTTCCTCGTCAGCCAGCGCGCGCAAGCCGTCACCGTGGCGGGCAGGCGTTTCATCTTTGCGCCGGGCGAGGCGATGCTGGTCGAGTACAGCCACAAGTACACCGACGCCGGCTTCGCGCAACTCGCCGCCTCCGCCGGGCTGCGCGTGGTCGACGGCTGGAACGATCGGCGCGACTGGTTCGCGCTGCGCCTGCTGCAGCCGATTTGATCGACGGCGACGGAGAACGCGCGATGACCGCGAACGAACAACCGCTGCCTCATCTGGCGGCGGGGCTGATGTCGGCGCCGGTCGACGTGGTCACGTCCACCACGGGCCGCGGCTTGGGCCAGTACTCGCGCTCGATGATCTGCACCAGCGCGGCGGTGAAACGGTCGGCCTCCGACGCCGACAGGTGCGACCACTCCGGCTGCGTGTAACCCTGCAGCTGCGGGTAATCCTCGAAGTGGATGCCGGGCGCGCCGGTAGCCTGCAGCAGGCGATCCCAGGTTAGGGTGCGGGGCAAGTCGCGCTGCTCGGCGGCGTAGTAGGGACCGATGCTCGGCGCGCGCACGAACACCACTTCCACGCCGCGCGTACGCAGTTTCCTGACAGCGACCACCGCGCGCTTGATCTGCGCGTCGATGATGGTCTGCGCCTTGGCGGGCGTGTCCATATCCGGCGGTGGCTTGGCCAGACGCGCGACCCAGATGCGGCGCGTCATGGCCCGATAACCGGGGTCGATCTCGAGCTTGCTCCACATGTGGGTATTGCGATCGGCATCCTGCAATGCCAGCTTGCGCACGGCCGGCGGTTCGTGCAGGCCGGGGCGTACAGGCCAAGCCTGGCGTTTGACGACGGCGGCCAGTGCGAAGTCGGGGTCGTCGAACGCAAGCCAGGGTTCCAGCAGGTGTTGCGACAACCAGTGCCCGCTGCGCTGCGAAGGGCCCTGCTTGTGGTAGTACGCAATAACGTCGCCGCGCAGCGCACGGCCGCTGAAAAAGAGCCCGGGTGTGACCCCGATCAGCAGGTGGCCTGTGAAGTTCGGATCGGCGGCGAGGTCTTCGAGAAACGGCACCGGCGAGGAGCCTTCGAGCGCAAGCTGGATCGGACGTTCGCCCGTGATCTTTTCCCATACAGGCAGTTGCACGTCGAACAGCACGCGAGAGGATCCAATCAGCACGGTCTTGCCGCCCTCGCCCGTGTCGATGCGGCGGCGCTGCCGCGCCCACTGGCCGTCGCTGTTGCGGTAGCTCGGGGTCGCGCCATACGCGCGCCAGTACTGTTCCCAGCCCGTGACCAGCAACGCCGCCAGCACCACCGCGACGACGAAGATGCGGTTCCACGGCTGCGGCGGGATGTCGCGCACCGGCACCGGCTGCGCCACGCCGGGGCGGTCGGAGGCGGTCTTGCGCACGAAGCCGGGACGCTCGAACGCAGCACCGTCGGCGGCGGCCAGTCCCGTGCCGTCTGCGGCCAGCGATTCAGAACTGGAAATAGATGAAGGCATTGCCGTCTCCCTGCGCGATCGCGATCGTGAAGGCCATCAACGCCAGGGCCACGGAGATCGACGCCGCCGGTGCGCGCGCGAGCATCGACTCCAGGGTGCGGTTGCGCATCTGCCAGTGCGCGAACACGATGCCGCTCACGATCAGCGCCACCGTCAGCAGGTGCACGGTCGGCAGGATCGGCGCGACGTCGCCGTTGCCGCCGAACATGCCACGCAGCACTACCCAGGCCTTGTCGAACGTCTTGGCGCGGAAGAACACCCAGGTGACGTTGATCAACGCATAGGTCAGCAGTGCAACCCCGAACAGCGCCCACGGGCCGGGACGATAGCCGGCAAAGCGCGCGCGCAGCAGGCGTTCGCCGGCCAGGTACGACCCGTGCAGGCCGCCCCACACCACGAACGTCCAGCTGGCCCCGTGCCACAGGCCGCCCAGCAGCATCGTCGCCATCAAAGCGAGGTAGGTGCGCGCCTCGCCGTGGCGATTGCCGCCGAGCGGGATGTACAGGTAATCCCGCAACCACGCCGACAAGGTGATGTGCCAGCGCCGCCAGAAATCCGAAAAGCCGATCGCGGCATACGGAAACCGGAAGTTGTCCGGCATCGCGAAGCCCAGGCACATCGCCACGCCGATCGCGGTGGTCGAGTAACCGGCGAAGTCGCAGAAGATCTGGCCGCTGAAGGCGAGCGTCGCCATCCAGGAATCCAGCGTGCCGGGGATCTTGTCGCCGTCGTAGACCATCTCCGCCGGTCCTGCGAGGAAACCGTCGGCCAGGACGATCTTCTGAAACAGGCCCAACGTCATCAGGGCCAGTCCGAAGCGCAGCATGTCGGGCGTCGCGCGGCGCGGCTGCGCGAACTGCGGTACCAGTTCGGTCGGCCGCATGATCGGCCCGGCGACCAGGTGCGGGAAGAAGGTGACGAACAGCGCGTAGTCGAGGAAGTTGCGCGCCGGCGCGGCGCGCCGCAGGTATACGTCGAGCGTGTAGGACATCGTGGCGAAGGTGTAGAACGAGATCCCGACTGGCAGCACGATGTCGTAGGCCGGCGGCGTGTAGTCGATGCCGAAGCCCGCCATGAACCACTGGAAATTCTTCAGCAGGAACTCGCCGTACTTGAAGAAGCCGAGCATCCCGAGGTTGGCGACCACCGACAGCAGCATCCACGC
>JBDSFV010000047.1:0-3446 GCA_039919355.1 Luteimonas sp.
CTGGTTTTCCGGACCATCAAGTCGAGCGCCGACCTGGATCGCGAACTGCAGGCCGCCCAGACCGCCGGCAAGCCGCTGCTGTTCGACTTCTATGCCGACTGGTGCGTGAGCTGCAAGGAGATGGAGAAGTACACCTTCACCGATCCTGCAGTGCACGCGGCGCTCGCCGACTTCGTGCTGCTCAAGGCCGATGTCACCGCCAATGACGCCGTCGACCAGGCGCTGATGCAGCGCTTCGGCATCATCGGGCCGCCGGCGACACTGTTCTTCGCAGCCGGCAGTGAGCGCCGTGAATTGCGCTTGATCGGGTTCGAGAAGGTCGCGCCGTTCGTGGCCCGCGTGCAACGCGCGTCGCGGTGAAGTCCACCGCGAAAATCCTGCTGGTCGCGCTCGCCGCGGGCGCCTTGGGCGTGGTCGCGAGCCTGCTCACCACGGGCCCGGGTCCGTTGCTGCGCAGTGAACTTGGCCAGCGTGCGCTCAACGCGGCGGTGTCGGCCAGTGCGCCGAAACCGCCGGCCGGTGTCGCCGTCGCCGCACTCGGCCGGGCCATCCCGGCGATGACGCTGCCCGATCTCGACGGCCATCCCGTCGCCCTGCCCGCCGCCTATGCCGGTCGCCCACTGCTGATCAATGTCTGGGCGTCCTGGTGCCGGCCGTGCCTCCAGGAAATGCCGGAACTACAGCGCTTCGCCGCCGAACAAGGTGCGAACGGCGTGCAAGTGGTCGGCATCGCGCTCGACGACGCCGCGGCCGTACGCGATTTCCTGCAGCGGGTGCCGGTGTCGTACCCGATCCTGCTGGAGACGCCGGGGCCGGCCGATGCCGGCGTTCGCCTCGGCAATCCCAAAGGCGTGCTGCCGTATTCGGTGCTGGTGTCGGCCGACGGTCGCCTGCTCAAGCAGCGGATCGGGCCATTCGCCGAGGGCGAAATCGCAGGCTGGGCACAGGATTAGAGCGACAACTCAAACAACTGCTTAAATCCGCCATCTTCGCCGAACTGGACACCATCGGCGGCTTCACGCAGACTGCGCGTCCCCTTCGACCCAGTATGGCGGATGGCAAAGCTGCTGGTCCTGCACGGTCCCAACCTCAACCTGCTTGGCACGCGCGAGCCGGAGGTCTATGGCCGCACGACCCTGGCCGAGATCGACGCCGACCTGCGCGGCCGCGCCGAAGCCGCCGGACACACGCTGGCCAGCTTCCAGTCCAATGCCGAGGATGCGCTGATCGAGCGCGTGCAGGCCGCGCGCGACGACGGCACTGCCTTCATCCTGGTCAATCCGGCGGCGTTCACCCACACCTCGGTGGCGCTGCGCGACGCGCTGGCGGCGGTCGGATTGCCCTTCATCGAAGTGCACTTGTCCAACCCGTATGCGCGCGAGCCGTTCCGGCATACCAGCTATTTCAGCGATCTTGCCGTCGGCATCGTCAGCGGTTTCGGCCCCGACAGCTACCGCTATGCGCTCGAAGCCGCCATCGCGCGGCTCGATTCCTGATTCCAGATAGAGAGAGGCCACCATGGATCTGCGCAAGATCAAGAAGCTGATCGACCTGCTCGAGGAGTCCAACCTCGCCGAGATCGAGATCAAGGAAGGCGAGGAGTCAGTGCGCCTGGCCCGCACCCCGAGAGGCTACGCCGTCGCCGCGCCGATGATGCACGCGCCCGCGCATGCTGCGCCGTCGATGCCGATGCACTCACCGACCGAAGCCGCCACCGGCGGCCATGCCAGGCAGTCCGAACCCGGCGCAGGTCCGGGGCAGGCGCTGCCCGATGGCGACGTCGTGCGCGCGCCGATGGTCGGCACTTTCTATACCTCGCCATCGCCTGACAAGCCGCCGTTCGTGACGGTCGGCCAGGCGGTCAAGGCCGGCGAGACGCTGGGCATCATCGAAGCGATGAAGATGTTCAACCCGATCGAGGCCGAAGTGTCCGGCACCCTGCTCAAGGTGCTGGCCGAAAGTGGGCAACCGGTCGAATTCGACCAGCCGCTGTTCGTGATCGGCTGAGTCCTTCGACTCCGCTGCGCTGCGCTCAGGATGAACGGAATCCTTCATGCTCGATAAAGTCGTCATCGCCAACCGCGGCGAGATCGCGCTGCGCATCCTGCGCGCGTGCCACGCGCTCGGCATCCGCACGGTCGCGGTGCACTCCACCGTCGATCGCAACCTCAAGCATGTGGCGATGGCCGACGAGTCGGTGTGTATCGGCCCGGCGCCGTCGAGCGGGAGCTACCTCAACATGGCCTCGATCATCGCCGCGGCCGAGGTAACCGACGCGCAGGCGATCCACCCGGGCTACGGCTTCCTCAGCGAGAACGCTGACTTCGCCGAGCGCGTCGAGCAATCCGGTTTCATCTTCATCGGGCCCAGGCCCGAGACCATCCGCCTGATGGGCGACAAGGTCGAGGCGATCCGCGCGATGAAGGAGGCAGGCGTGCCCTGCGTGCCCGGCAGCGGCGGTCCGCTCGGCGACGACAACGCCAGCAACGTCAAGATCGCGCGCGAGATCGGCTATCCGGTCATCGTCAAGGCGGCCGCCGGCGGCGGCGGCCGCGGCATGCGCGTGGTGCATACCGAGGCGCACCTGGCCAACGCGGTCGCGACCACCAAGTCCGAGGCCAAGGCCGCGTTCGGCAACGACATGGTGTACATGGAGAAGTTCCTCGAGAACCCGCGCCATGTCGAGATCCAGGTCCTCGCCGACGGCCAGGGCAACGCGATCCACCTGGGCGAGCGCGACTGCTCGATGCAGCGGCGCCACCAGAAGGTGGTGGAGGAAGCGCCCGCGCCCGGCATCACCCCGGAGCAGCGCGCCGGGATCGGCAGGGTCTGCGTCGAGGCCTGCGTGCGCATCGGCTACCGCGGCGTCGGCACGTTCGAGTTCCTGTACGAGGACGGCCACTTCTACTTCATCGAGATGAACACCCGCATCCAGGTCGAGCACCCGGTCACCGAGATGGTCACCGGCATCGACCTGGTGCACGAGCAGCTGATGATCGCCGCCGGGCACAAGCTGTCGCTGCAGCAGAGCGACATCGTGCTGAGGGGCCACGCGATCGAGTGCCGCATCAACGCCGAGGATCCGGACACGTTCATGCCCTCGCCCGGCCTGATCCAGCATTTCCACACCCCCGGCGGCCCCGGCGTACGCGTGGATTCGCACATCTACGAAGGCTATCGCGTCCCGGCCAACTACGATTCGATGATCGGCAAGCTGATCGTGCATGGCGCGGATCGCGAGCAGGCGATCTGCCGCATGCGCGTGGCGTTGAGCGAGATGGTGGTCGACGGTATCAAGACCAACATCGGGCTGCAGCAGCGGATCCTGTCGGACGTCGGCTTCCAGCAGGGCGGGCAGAACATCCATTACCTCGAGAAGCGACTGGCGGAGCGGAAAGAAAAGTCGTTGCTGATCGTCTGACATGCCCTTCCTCGAACTCACGCTG
>JBDSFV010000048.1:0-7700 GCA_039919355.1 Luteimonas sp.
TGGTCGGTGCGCCACGACGTCGGCGGGCAGGAGGCCCGACGGCGACAGCACCGGTGCAAGCCGGTTCCATCGACGCGCCGCTCCCGGCGCAGGCCGAGGGAAATGAAAGAGAGCATCCTGGACGTCCTGCTGTACCTGTTCGAACACTACTTCACCGAAGACGCCGCCCCGCCGCCGGGCGATCGCTGGCTTGGCGACAAGGATTCACTGCAGAACGGCCCGCTGTTCAACGAGTTGACCCAGGCCGGATTCAGCCCGGCCGAGATCCACAAGGCCTTCGACTGGCTCGACGCCCTCGCCGAGCAGCGCCCCAGCGCCGGCACGCCGCGCGCCGGCGGCCCCACCCGCGTGTATTTCGGCCCGGAGCTGGACAAGCTCGACGTCGAATGTCGCGGCTTCCTGCTGTTCCTCGAACAGCAGGCCATCCTCGACGCCGGCCAGCGCGAACTGGTGCTGGACCGCGCCATGGCGCTGGACCAGGACGAACTCGACCTCGACGACCTGAAGTGGGTCGTGCTGATGGTGCTGTTCAACCAGCCGGGCTCGGAAGCGGCCTACGCGTGGATGGAAACACAGATGTTCCTGGACGAGCCGGAGCCGGTGCACTGACGTTTCCGCCTGGCAGCCGCCGTCGTGGCGCGCTTTTGACAAAGTGTGCTACCACTAAATAAGGAATCACCCCAACGCCCGTGGCCCCGGCCCCGGGCGTTGCCTTCTCCAGCGTCCTTTGGCGTTGCCTTCACAGCGCGCCCCCGCTCCTGACGAGACTGTCTGCCTGCATGGCCAAGAACCTCCTGATCGTCGAATCGCCGGCCAAGGCCAGGACGATCAACAAATACCTCGGCAAGGACTTCACCGTCCTCGCATCCTACGGCCATGTCCGCGACCTGGTGCCGAAGGAGGGCGCGGTCGATCCCGACAACGGCTTCGCGATGCGCTACGACCTGATCGACAAGAACCAGAAGCACGTCGAGGCCATCGCCAAGGCTGCCAAGGGTGCCGACAACCTGTTCCTGGCGACCGACCCGGACCGCGAAGGCGAGGCGATCAGCTGGCACATCGCCGAGATCCTGCGCGAGCGTGGGTTGCTCAGGGACAAGACGCTTCAGCGCGTGGTGTTCACCGAGATCACCCCGCGCGCAATCAAGGAGGCGATGAGCCACCCGCGCGCGATCGCCAGCGACCTGGTCGATGCGCAGCAGGCACGCCGCGCGCTCGATTACCTGGTCGGCTTCAACCTGTCACCGGTGCTGTGGCGCAAGGTGCAGCGCGGCCTGTCCGCCGGCCGCGTGCAGTCGCCGGCGCTGCGCATGATCGTCGAGCGCGAGGAGGAGATCGAAGCCTTCGTCGCGCGCGAGTACTGGTCGATCGAGGCCGAGTGCACACACCCCTCGCAGCCATTCACCGCGAAGCTGACCAGGCTGGACGGCAGGAAGTTCGAACAATTCACCGTCACCGACGGCGACACTGCCGAGGCTGCGCGCCAGCGCATCGTCAGCGCCGCCAACGGCGCCTTGCAAGTCACCGATGTTGCCAGCAAGGAACGCAAGCGCCGCCCGGCACCGCCGTTCACTACCTCGACGCTGCAGCAGGAAGCCTCGCGCAAGCTCGGCTTCACCACCAAGCGCACGATGCAAGTCGCGCAGAAGCTGTACGAGGGCGTCGCGATCGGCGACGAGGGCAGCGTCGGCCTGATCAGCTACATGCGTACCGACTCGGTCCACCTCTCGGCAGAAGCCTTGAGCGAACTGCGCGACGTGATCGCGCGCGACTTCGGCACGCGCGCGCTGCCGGACAAGCCCAATTTCTACCAGACCAAGTCCAAGAACGCGCAGGAAGCGCATGAAGCGGTCCGCCCCACGTCCGCATTGCGCACGCCGGCCCAGGTCGCGCGCCATCTCGGCGACGACGAGCGCCGGCTGTACGAACTGATCTGGAAGCGCGCGGTCGCCTCGCAGATGGTCCCGGCGGTCCTCAACACGGTCAGCGTCGACCTCGCCGCCGGCAACGCGCACAATTTTCGCGCGAGCGGCACGACCGTGGTCGATCCCGGCTTCCTGGCCGTGTACGAGGAAGGCAAGGATGCGAAGGTCGCGGAGGACGAGGACGAAGGCCGCAAGCTGCCGGCGATGAAACCCTGGGACCGCATTCCGCTGGATCGCATCCACGCCGACCAGCACTTCACCCAGCCGCCGCCGCGCTTCACCGAAGCGGCACTGGTCAAGGCGCTCGAGGAATACGGCATCGGCCGGCCATCGACCTATGCCTCGATCATCCAGACCCTGCTGTTCCGCAAGTATGTGGAGATGGAAAGCCGCAGCTTCCGCCCCAGCGATGTCGGCCGCACGGTGTCGAATTTCCTCTCCAGCCACTTCACGCGGTACGTCGACTACGATTTCACCGCGAAACTGGAGGACGAGCTCGACGCGGTCAGCCGCGGCGAGGAGGACTGGGTGCCGCTGATGGAGCGCTTCTGGGCGCCGTTCAAGCAGCTGGTCGACGAGAAGACCGAATCGGTCGACCGCTCCCAGGCTACCGGCGCGCGCGAACTCGGCATCGATCCCAAGTCCGGCAAGCCGGTCAGCGTTCGCCTCGGCCGTTACGGGCCGTACGCCGCGATCGGCAGCACCGCCGAGGACGAGGCAGAGAAGCCCACCTTTGCCTCGCTGCGTCCCGGCCAGAGCATGCACACGATCTCGCTCGCCGATGCGCTGGAACTGTTCAAGCTTCCGCGCAAGCTCGGCCAGGACAACGGCGAGGAAGTCAGCGTCGGCGTCGGCCGCTTCGGCGCGTTCGCCAAGCGCGGCAGCGTTTACGCCTCGCTGAAGAAGGAAGACGACCCCTACACGATCGACCGCGCGCGCGCGGTGTTCCTGATCGAAGAGAAGGAAGAAATCGCGCGCAACCGCATCATCAAGGAATTCGACGGCAGCGACATCCAGGTGCTCAACGGCCGCTACGGCCCGTACATCAGCAACGGCAAGCTCAATGGCCGGATCCCGAAGGATCGCGAGCCGGCATCGCTGACGCTGGAAGAAGTGCAGCAGCTGCTGGCCGAAACCGGCAAGCCGATGCGCGGTCGATTCGGCAAGAAGGCCGTGGCGAAAAAAACGCCGGCGAAGAAAATTGCCGGCAAGGCCGCGAAGAAAGCAGGGAAGAAGGCCGCCAAGAAGCCGGTGATGAAAAAGGTCGCAAGGAAGGCTGCAGCGCGGACCACGGTCGACGACGCGCCATTCTGAGCGCGGCTTGACCGGTTGCTGAGCGCGGCTTGACCGGTTGGCCTTTCGCAGCGAGTTTGTCGAGCCATGAACGCTCCTCCCGTCCTCTCGATGGCCGACGCCGCGACCGTGCTGCAGCGCGGCGGTGTCATCGCCTATCCGACCGAAGCCGTGTGGGGCCTGGGCTGCGATCCCTTCGATGAGGACGCCGTGCTGCGGCTGCTGGCGCTCAAGCAGCGCGCCGTCGACAAGGGCCTGGTCCTGGTGGCCGCTACGCTCGACCAGCTGGACGGGCTGCTCGACTGGGATGCGCTGCCCACCGATCGCAGCGAGGCCGTTTATGCCAGCTGGCCCGGTCCGCATACCTGGATCGTGCCCACCAGCGGCCGCATGCCGCACTGGATCACCGGTGCGCATGATGGCGTTGCGGTGCGGGTCAGCGCGCATCCGCTGGTGGTCGCGCTGTGCGACGCGTTCGATGGTCCGCTGGTGTCGACCAGCGCCAATCCAGCCGGCGCAACACCGCCGAAATCGCTGGCCGATTTCGAACCCGCGCTGCTCGCGCGGCTCGACGGCATCATCGCCGGCGATACCTGCGGACTGGAGCGCCCGACCGAGATCCGCGATGCCCGCAGCGGCGCAGTGCTGCGCCGGTAGCGGCTGAATCGACGAAAACACGGCGCAGCAGAGGCTTGGCGCTGCCGCGGTGGGCGCGCAAGATGCACGCATGCGCCATGCCCTCGCCCGTCTTGTCCTGCTCTCGATCGCGTTCGGCGTGTTGCCGGCGGCAGGCGCGGACGAGGTCACGATCTATCGCTGCACCGATGCCTCCGGCCGGCTGACCTTGCGCGATACGCCGTGCGCCAAGGGCCAACAGCAGGAAACCCGCAACATGCTGCGACCCAAAGACGGTGCCGCAGTGTCCGCACCGCGGTCTTCGCGCGGGCGCGAGGACTACATGGCGCCGCCCGCACGCCTGGTGGTGGTCAACCCGCCGCGGCCGTTGTACGAATGCGTGACGCCGGACGGCGACCGCTACAGCAGTGATACGCCCGAAGGGCATCCGCGCTGGGTGCCGTTGTGGACGCTCGGCTATCCGATGGCGCCGTATCCCTATCCCGGCGTCTCCAGCAGCGCCGGGTTGAGCATTACCCACGGCGGCGTCCGCATCGATGGCGGCCATGCCACGCTGTATCCGCCGAACTTCGGGCCCGCCGCTTACGGCGCCGGCACCTGGGTGCGCGACCAGTGCTATGCGCTGCCGCAGGACGAGGTCTGCGCGCGCCTGGATGATCGCCGCGACGAGATCCGCCGCCGCTTCTTCAATGCCATGCCGAGCGAGCGCGACGTGTTGCGGGTCGAGGAACGCGGCATCAACGCACGCCTGGACAACGACTGCGGAAGCTATTGATGCGGAATCCGGTATTGCTCGTCCTGCTGCTCGCCGCGGCGCTCACCGCTCCGGCGCAGCAGGCAAAGGCCAGCGTGGTGATCTACCGCTGCACCGATGCCGTCGGCGCACTGACCGTGCAGAACGACGTGCCCTGCCCGAAAGGATCGAAGCAGGACAAGCGCGTGATCGAAACGCCACCGCCGATGCCCGCATATCGGCCGATCGTCGTGCCCGCCGCGCCTGAACCGGTTGCAGCGCCGCCGACGACACCGGTCGGTGCAGCGGAGCAACCCGAGATCCCCGAAGTCGCCGATAGCGACCGCCTCCCGCCACCGCCGTTGTTCCAGTGCAACACCTACGACAACGACAGCTATCTCAGCGAGGACGCCGAGCCGGAACCGCGTTGCGTGCGCCTGCAGACCACGGGCCTGGACGGCGATGCCGACAACGGCGCCGGCGCCGCCTGCCAGATGATGACCGACCAGTGCCAGCGCGTCGCCGACGGCACCGCCTGCGACACCTGGAAGCAGCGCCTGCGCGAGACCGAGGCGGCGTGGAAGTTCGCCCGTGCCGAAAACGCCGAGGCCAACCAGGCCGAGTACGAGCGCGTGCGCAAGATCGTGCGCGAGAGTACGTGCGGGCGCTGACTGACGCATTGTTTCGCCAGTGTGACTTCCGGCCAGGAGCGGTCGTTCAATGCTAATGGCTGGTCAAGCTAATGGGGCCGTCGCAGCGGAGCAAAGCTGCGCTCTACAGGCGCCCGCTACCCGAGATGCGCGCCGCGATCCACTCGTACAGCAGGAACACTGCGGCGAAACCACGATGATGTTGCGGAAATACCAGCCATCGTCATCTCCTCAGAATCCGTACCGCAAAAACCCGCCATCGACCGCGATGCATTCGCCGGTGACGTAACCCGCCGCCGGCAGGCACAGGAACGCGACCGCGGCGGCGACCTCCTCTGGTTCGCCGATGCGCCCCATCGGCGTGCGCAGCAGCACCTCGTCGAGGTAATCCGGGTTGGCCAGTGAATCGGAGGTGCGGCGGGTGCGGATGTACCACGGTGCGACCGCGTTGACGCGCACGCCGTCCTCGGCCCATTCCACGGCGAGATTCTTGGTCAGCTGGTGCAGCGCGGCCTTGGCCATGCCGTAGGCGGCGCCGGTACGCACATGGGTCAGTCCGGAGACGCTGCCGACATTGACGATGCTCGAGGCCGCGTGCTTGGTCAGCAGTGGATACGCATAACGCGAGAGTTCGAACGCCGCGAACAGGGTGACCTCGAAGATTTCGCGCCACTCGTCCTCGGTGTAGTCGACCGCCGCCTTGCGCCGGTTGCCGCCGGCGTTGTTGACCAGGATGTTGAGGCCGTCGCCGCGGTCCTCGACCCAGTCCAGCACCTCGCGGCGCTGTTCATCGTCGGCGACGTCCGCGACCAGCGCGTGGATGCCACCATCGGGGAATTCGTCGACCAGTTCGTCGCGCGCGCGTTCCAGCGCAACGCCATCACGCGCGACGATCAGGACCTCGGCGCCGAACCCGAGCAGTTCGCGCGCGATGGCATGGCCGATGCCGGCACTGCCGCCGGTGACCAGCGCCAGTTGTCCATCGAGTCGCCAGCGGTTGGGATCCATGTGCCGTGCCCGGTGCGGTTCGGGGTAGCATAGCGCCGGGCCAATCAGTCACGTCACGGGACACCATGATGACCGCCACGCTCCGGATCGCCAGGCTTCACGTCAGTGTGCTGTCGTTGCTGCTGGCGTGCAGCGCCTGCAGCAAGCCAGAACCGCCGAAGAAGGATCAGCCGCTGGAACCGCAGGCGCAGCAGGTGACCGAATTGCGCGATGCCATCCAGCGCCCGATCGAGCGGGCGAAAGCCCTCGAACCGCAGGTGCTCGACGCCGCCAAGCAGCAGCAGGATGCGATTGACGCGCAGACGGGTGGCTGACAGCCGCTGGTTTTTCTGGAGCGTTCCGCTTTTACCGCAAGAGCTAAAGTCGCTGGATTCCTGCTTTCGCAGGAATGACGGGCAAAAGCTGGATTCCCGCCTTCGCGGGAATGACGGGCAAAAACACTAGAACCCGCAGAAGCAGTATGCCAGCGCCTTCACCGGCGCGCCACGGCCGGGCTTGAGCGCGCTGTCGAGGAAGCGCAGGTCGTCGCGCGTCTGCGGCGACGCTCGCGCCAGCAGCGCGTGCGCGACGCTGGAATCGCGCAGCCACGCAGCGGCGATGCGGCTTTGCGCGAAGCGGGTGAAGAAGCGTTCGAACGGCGTGGCCGGCTTCTCGATGTAGCGCACCTGGTAGTCGCCCGGCTTGCCGAGCCTGGCGCGCGTGGCCGCATCGGCCAGCGCATCGGCGAGCCCGCCGAACTGGTCGACGAGGCCGCGCTGCTTCGCCTGCGCGCCGCTCCAGACACGGCCGCGTGCGATCGCATCGATCTGCTGGACACTGCGCTTGCGCGCGTCGGCGACCTTGCCGGTGAAGTCGCGGTACCCCTTGTCGATCACCGACTGGATCACGTTGCCGACTTCGGGATCAAGCGGCCGGGTGATGTCGAAGGCACCGGCGAAGCGCGTGGTGCCGACGCCATCGGTATGCACGCCGATCTTGTCGAGCGTGCGTGGGATGGTCGGGATCAACCCGAAGATGCCGATCGAACCGGTGATCGTCGACGGATCGGCGTAGATCCGGTCGGCGTTCATCGATATCCAGTAGCCGCCGGAGGCAGCGAGGTCACCCATCGACACCACTACCGGCTTGCCGGCCTCCTTCAGCGCAACGATCTCGCGGCGGATCTGCTCGGAGGCGAACACCTCGCCACCCGGCGAATCCACGCGCAGCACCAGTGCCTTGACATGGTCGTCGTCGCGCGCGGCGCGCAGCAGTTCGGAGGTCGATTCTCCGCCCACCGCTCCAGCAGGTTGCTTGCCACTGACGATTTCGCCCTCGGCGACGACTACCGCGATCTGCGGGCGATCGTTGACGGCGCGCAGACCGCCGTCGATGCGTTTCAGGTAATCGTCGAAGGCGATTTCGCGAAAGCCATCGTCGGCGTCGGTATCCGCGACGCCGCGCTGCGCGATCAGG